>JBAXTC010001010.1:0-2417 GCA_037130375.1 Verrucomicrobiota bacterium
GCGAACGGCTTCACCGCGAGCAGCCCAGAGCACACGCAAGACCTGCGCACTTTCATCATGTTATTTGGCAGCATTTGTTCGGTTTTCGCGCTTTATCACCCCGACCCGACGCCGGGGTTTAACAACACTCATCTTCGTGCTCTAGGGAAAACCTTTTCCCGTGGCTACAGTTCCAAATCGCACCGGACCTGCACCGCCTGGTTAACGTCGCTCATGGCGACAAGGATTATATCGTGCTGCGAATAAACTACAGGGGGGGGGCTAACCATTTGTTGTCAAACATTCACCATTTACTGCTCTCGGCTGCAATAGGTGGTTAGCGCCGACTGCCGTCGGCGGCTACGATTTCTTGAATCCGCCCTGCAATGCCTGTGATCTCCTCAAAAAAAGGTGTCTTCAAAAAAAGGCTGTAACCGGGCGTCGATTGGTGTAGTCTGAAAGCTAATTCCAGTATTCGTAAAACAATTGATGTAATGACCATGATGACCAAAACCTCGGTTCTACTTGTATTGAGCCTGGTGACCAGCGCATCGTCGCTCCTCGCCTCGCCCGACCTCAGCAAACTGCCCCCGCCGGCCAAACAGGAAGGGGTGACCTACGCCAAAGACATTCGTCCTTTATTCGAGGCGTCCTGTATCCGGTGCCATGGCGCAGAACGGCCAAAGGGCGGATTGCGGCTCGATAGTGTTGAAGCGGTGCTCAAGGGGGGCAAAGAAGGCAAGGTGGTCGAGCCCGGCCAAAGTGAAAAGAGCCAACTGGTCATCTCGGTAGCGAGGTTGGATCCCGAGAGCGCCATGCCCCCGAAGCCACGGCAGGGCGGACATCGCGGCGCCAAGAAAGGCCCTGGTGAAGGCGGACCTGTCGTAGCGAAGGACGGAGGGACCAACCAGCCTCCTGGCCGTGGGCCAATGGGGCCGCCGCCCAAACCGCTAACGCCGGAGCAGGTCAGCCTGGTACGCGCCTGGGTGGATCAAGGAGCCAAGTAAACATCCATGCTGCTGGTTTGTCAGCCTCTGGCCCGTGACGGGAAAATCAGAACCTGTGCGCGCAGACGCGGATAGGGTGGCTGAGCGCCAACCCTCGCGCGCCGGGTTGCTTTACGGCTTCGGCGCCTACAGCATCTGGGGCTTCTTCCCGCTGTACTTTCAGCTCGTCTCTCAGGTTCCGCCGTGGGTAGTGCTGTGCCACCGAATCTTTTGGTCCGTGCTCTTTCTGGGGCTGGTGGTCTCGGTTCGACGCGAGTGGACATCCATCTGGTCGATTCTGCGGAACCGCCGGAAGATGGTGCTGCTGTCGGGCGGGGGAATCCTCATCGCGCTGAACTGGCTGATTTTCATCTACTCGGTCGCCAGCCGGCAAGTCCTGGAGTCGAGCCTGGGCTACTTCATCAACCCGATGCTCTCGGTCGCGCTCGGGGTGATCTTTCTCCGCGAACGCCTGCGAAGCTTGCAATGGCTGGCAGTTCTGATCGCCGGGGCGGCGGTGGCAAACCTGGCGTTTCACGGAGCCAACTTTCCGTGGGTGGCGATCTCGCTGGCATGCACTTTCGGCTTTTACGGCTTGGTGCGCAAGAAGGTTGATATTAACTCGCTCCACGGGTTATTGGTAGAAACCGCCATCCTGCTCCCCGTGTCGATGGTCATGCTGGCGGCAGTCCCCGCCAGCAAAATCCCCGCGTTAACTCTGGGGATTCTCTCGTTGTCAGGCATTATCACGGCCCTCCCGTTGTTGATGTTCGGAGCGGCCCTTCGGCGGTTGAACCTCTCGACCATCGGGTTCCTTCAATACATCGGCCCGACGCTGCAGTTTCTGATCGCCGTCCTGCTCTTTCATGAACGTCTGGACCGATCAAAACTCGTCAGCTTCGCGCTATGCTGGCTGGGCATTGCCGTCTATACGACCGATTCTCTCCTGACCCACCATCCGCAAAGCGTCGCCGACGAACCGGAATAACCGCAGCGCCAGGGGCAGGGCATCCGGCCTGCAAGAGAGCGGTTTTGTGGGCGGCACAGGCTGGGGGTCCTGCCCGGCGGGGATTGACAGAGCCATAATGGACAGGGCGGATTCAAGAAAAAGAGGCGTGCTTGGGTAGCGGGATTTTTGTGGCGGACAATCGAGGCTCTGCGGCGCTAGAGCCTGGGCCAGGTCGCCGAGGGCTTCTGGGAAATCCAAGGCAAACCGAAATTGTGGCGGTAGGAGCACGAAAGGTGAAAAGGTATCGGACACCGCGCCGTTGGCGATCACGACGCAGCGATTTTCCTGGCCCGCAGGTTGAGCTAACAATTAGGCTGGAGCTCGGGTGACTTGGTGGATCATGAGCCACCGATTGGCTTGGTGGTCGGCTTGCCAGGGCGGATGCCATCTCATCGTTCGGGCAAGCTAGCTTAGCGGCCAAGGCGGTGGGGTTGTTGAGGTTC
>JBAXTC010001011.1:0-2417 GCA_037130375.1 Verrucomicrobiota bacterium
AGCCTCTCGAAGCAACGCTCCCAGGGCCATGCCCAGGGCTTTCGCGGTCGGGGGTGTAAATTCAGACATGACGTTTCATTGCGCTATCGCTTTCTCCAAGTGCGCATTTCTTCCAGCAACCGTTCTTTTTCGCTCTGGATATCCGCGCCCTCGTAAAACGACAAACGCCCCCGGACGGACACCCGTTCTCCCGCCGCGGCATCGGGCAGCACGGGGTCGGAGTGCATACAGGGGCATTTCTCATTGCCCCAGGCGCGGCCACAGTGCTCGAAGGCCAATAGCACATAACGGTCGGCGTTGCGGGCTTTCACCACCGCGAGCGGCTGGTTGTATTCCTTACGTTCCTGGTTTTGTTCGTTGAATCCAGTCGCGGCTTTTAGCATCGCACAGATTTGCGTGCGCAATTGGGTCAGCTTGGCCTTCGTGCCGTTTTCCAGCCACAATTCGAGGTCCGCGCCTCCGGGCCGAGGCGTTACTTGCGCTCCGAACACGACCCCATTTGGCAGACGCCATTCGGAATGCAGACCGCCGCTCTCTTCAATGATCCAATCCTGATTCTCGATCACCGCATTGTGCGCATTCCAAATCGTCGGGACATGCGTGTGCGCCAGGAAAACCAGGCCCAGGTTGCTGAAGATGGCTTCGGGAATATCAAGCACGACATAACCGCCGTTTTCCCAGGGCGGAAAAAACGACACTTTGGTCCCGCGCAACGGATCAATGGCGCCATCGAGGAAACCGATGCGTGGATGACGACCGCCAGGGTACGGCAGCGCCTTGATGCGCGCATCGCTTCCCGGAAAGGCGGACTTCTTTCCCAAATGGGCGATACGTTTCTCCAGATCTCTTTTGGGCAATGCAGTGACTTGCATCACTTCTTCGAGAGTGTATTGATGGTCGCGGACCATGTTGGGCAGCCAGAAATCAAGCTTCTCAACAGTCTGCTCCGTCTCGGCGGGCCAGTAAAAGCCGTCATCCGCCGGCTTTTTCGAGCACCGCGAGGCAGTCCGGCCCAAAGGCGTTGCCAGTCCAGGCGAAAGTGATCGGCTTGGGCACGGCGACTTTGGCCAGTTCATTCTCGATGAGCGCCAATTCCCCCGCGAGGCGCGCGGCCATTCGCGGGGTGTTGAATCCCGCGTGCGTCCAGGTGTGGTTGCCGATCTCGAAGCCCATCTGGTGCAGCTTGGCGACTTGTTCCCACGATAGAAAATGCTCGGTGTCGTTCATCCACGCGTGCGAGATGAAGAACGTCGCGCCGAAACCATGCTGCTTCAGCAAAGTGGCCACAATGTCGAGATGGGATTTAACCGCGTCATCGAAGGTTAGCACGAGCGTTTTTGGAGGAATAGGCTTGGAGTCCGAGGCACACAGCGATGCAGAGATCAGCGCGGCCAATACAACCAGCAGTGTGCGGACCAACGGCGGCAGTAATGAGAGTTGTCTCATGGACAGCAGGTTTCAGGGTTGAGCCGCATTCCGGCAAACGTAGCGATGGGCCCGCCCGCGATCTTCGCCTTCGCTCTTCACATCGACGAGGCGCATCGTCATCTTCTTCTCGTCCTTGTCGTTGGGCTTGGAGACGCTCAGTTGCCAAACCTGCGTTGTGCGGTCCTTCAATTGCAACTTCTGTCCGGCGATAGTCGTCGTGCCCTGCGACTGTGAGACCACGGTCATGATGCACTCCCCGCTGGGCCAGCCAAGGCGAAGCTTCCCCTTGGCGTCCGCGGCACCCGCCGCGGCAGCCAAGCCAAAAACCACTACCATCGAACCGATCCAGTTCCGAGTGCTCATCGAGTTGTCTCCAGCAAGTTGTCCACGCGGCCGTCACGCAGCCTCCAGCCTGCGGCAAGTCCCGCCCGGCGTCAAGTTGGCGCAGCTTCGATCTTGCCGGTCATGCCTCGTTTGGCTTCTGCGTTCTGCCTTCTGCCCGTCTTTGCGATTGCTTGAACGATTTGCTGGTAGCCGGTGCAGCGGCAGAGGTTGCCGGAGATGGCGGTTCGGATCGCCGTTTCGGTTGGCCGGGGGTTCCAGTCCAGCAGGGCTTTCGCGCTCATCAACATGCCCGGGGTGCAGAAGCCGCAGTGGACGGCATCGTGGTCCAGAAATGACTCCTGCAAGGGGTCGAGTTTGCTGTTCTGCGCCAGGCCCTCGATGGTCATGACTTCGCGTCCGTCGATTTGGGGCGCGAGGACCAAACAGGAGTTGACCGCTTCGCCATCGAGCAGGATTGTGCAGGCGCCACACTCGCCGATTTCGCAGCCGCATTTCGTGCCAGGAAGACCCATGTCCTCACGCAGCAATTCGAGCAGCGTGCGGTTGGCGAGGGTCGTCAAAGTGTGCAAGCGCCCGTTGATCGTGGTGGTGATGCGGCATTCCCGGGATGCTTTCGCATCTCGGCTCGGGGATTGGGAAAGTAG
>JBAXTC010001012.1:0-2416 GCA_037130375.1 Verrucomicrobiota bacterium
TTGTTCAGCCGCCCGATGTAATTGCGCGCCTGCCCGCCCAGCGTCGTGAAAGGGCCCGCCACCAGAATCTTCCCGTCCGCCTGCACTGCCAGCGAAGACACGAGACCACCACCATAATAGTTCACGCCTGGATTGAACTCGCTGTCCAGGGAGCCGTCCGCATTCAGCCGCGCGATACCAATGCGCGTTTGTCCTCCCAGCGCCGTGAACCATCCGCCCACCAGAATCTTCCCGTCCGCCTGCACCGCCAGCGATGCGACAGTCGGGTTATAATCAGGAAAATTCAAGTATGCGCCACCCGGATTGAACTCGCTGTCCAGGGTTCCGTCCGCATTCAGTCGGCCAATGCACCTACGGTACTGTCCGCACAGATCCCAGAAGTAACCACCTACCAGAATCTTCCCGTCCGCCTGCACCGCCAACGAATCCACAGACGAAAACCTGTCTCCTTCCACCCTCGGATGGAACTCGCTGTCCCGGATCCCCTCCGCATTGAGCCGCACAATGTCGCTCTGATACGTGAAACTGCCGCCCACCAAAATCTTCCCGTCCGCCTGTAACGCCAGAGCATACACTTGGTCGTTCGCCCCTGGATTGAACCCGCTGTCCAAGGTCCCGTCCGCATTCAGGCGCGCGATTCTATTGCGCGTCTGCCCGGCCAGCATCGTGAAATTGCCGCCCACCAGAATCTTCCCGTCCGCCTGCACCGCCATCGAACCCACCCAAGGATTACTGCCTCCTCCCGCTCCCGGATTGAACCCGCTGTCCACTGAACCGTCCACATTCAGTCGGCCAATGTTCGTGTGCGTTTGACTGCCCAGCGTGGTGAACCCGCCGCCCACCAGAATCTTCCCGTCCGCCTGCACCGCCAGCGAAGACACACCACCGTTCGCCCCCGGGTTGAACCCGCTGTCCAACGTCCCGTCCGCATTCAGCCGCCCGATGTAGTTGCGCGGCTGCCCGCTCAGCATGGTGAAACTGCCGCCCACCAGAATCTTCCCGTCGGGCTGCACCGCCAGAGAATACACACCGCCGGACGCCTCCGGATTGAAACTGCTGTCCACAGTGATCAGGTTCACCGTCAGCATGGCCACTGTACTGGTCGCACTGCCATACTGGTTAGTCACCGCCACGCGGTAGTTCCCGGCATCGCCCGCGTGGAGATTCGTTAGCGTCAGGGAAACCCCAGTGCTTCCGGCCAACGCTGCGCCCTCCTTCCACCATTGGTACCCAACGGGCGGCGTCCCCACTGCCGTCACACTGAAAGTAATACTCTGCCCCGGTTCCCGGTACTGACTCACGGGTTGAACGGTGATTACAGGGTCCATCACCGTGAGCCTGGCCACTGCGCTGGTCACACTGCCAAGCCCATTGCTGACCACCACGCTGTAGCCCCCGGCGTCGCCGCCCGTTAAATTCGTCAGCACCAACACAGCTGTCGTTGCCCCGGCAATGTTCCCACCGTCCACTAGCGGCACCCCCTCCTTCCACCATTGGTACCGCAAGGGGGCCGTTCCCCCTGCCGTCACACTCAATGTCACACTCTGCCCGGGTTCCCGGTTCTCGCTCGCGGGTTGAGTCATTAAGGCCGGATCACCGGGAAAGAAGCTCACTTCGTCCACCCAACCCCTGTCTTGCCCAGCACTGATAGTGAAATCCTTGTGATATTCCCACTGGAGCACATTAGCACCCGTGCCCAGGATTTGGATTTCCTGGTTCCAGTCCACCTCACCGGAAATGCTCGCCGCGCTCACGCCATTCTTGAAGAACTCCAGGCGGTCGAATTGCTCCGAGGAGACCTTCCACCAAAACACGAGCACACCCGGGCCCGTAACCATGGTGTCGAGATACGTTTGTCGGCCATGAGAGATCGTCCCGCTCCGGGCGGCCCAAGAACCATCGTGCGTCACGACAGATTGAGCGACCCAAGCGGGTGTGCCTCCCCCACCGGTGGACCAGGTGAGGTTGGTAGCGTTCAGTGCTTCCCCGAGCGTCGCAGCGCCGGCTGGCAACCAGGCAGCCGCCAAAGCAGCGGAGCAAAGTGCGATGATTCGTTTCATGTTTTGAGGTTTTGTTGAGGATGTTTCATTTGTTGGCTGCGCCCTGTAGCCGCCTACGGTGGCGCAGACACACTTCACGGCATCAACGCCCGATAAAAGCGCTGTTGAAGCGAATTCGTCGTCGTGTCGATGATCTGCGCCGTTCCGTTCGTGTTGAGCACCGAGGCGAGCGGCGTCCAGATCACCAGGTCTGGAGAAGTCTGGAGTTGGTAATAGAACCCCGGCGTAGCCGTCAGGGTGATAGTCGGATTCGAGTTGGTCGCGCCGCGAGCGATCTGCAACTGAATCGGTGCTGCAACGCCCGAGAAGCCGGTCGCGATGTTGGTGACGTTGACGCTGGACGGCACGTCCGAGTG
>JBAXTC010001013.1:0-2414 GCA_037130375.1 Verrucomicrobiota bacterium
GGTTGGTGGTGCTGCACCATGCCATCGCCAATTACCAGGCCTGGCCCGAATACACGGCGATCATCGGCGCGCATTATTACCTGGCGGCGACGAACGTCAACGGCGTGGCCAAACCGCGCTCGGGGTGGAAGGAAGGCATGCATTTCCGCATCCAAGTCGCTGACCAGAAACATCCGGTGACGCAGGGATTGAGCGATTTCGACACTCACGACGAGACTTACAAGTGGTTCGACGTCTCCAAGGAATGCCATCCGCTGCTCGCCACGGATGAGCCTGAAAGCAACAAGGTCATCGCCTGGGCCAAGACTTACAAGGGTGCGCGGGTGGTTTATATCCAATCCGGGCACGACCATTTCGCCTACGAAAACCCCAATTACCAGCAGCTTCTCAAGCAAGCGATTCGCTGGACGGCGAAGAGGACTTGAATCGCTGAGCCAGGCAGGGCGCGCAGAGGACTGTGCGCCCTGCCTGGCCAGCAGTTACCATTAAGACCATGTTCCTAAAAGTCATCGCCTGCGAAATCGCTTTCCGCGAACTCTGCCACGCCGCCGCGAAATCGCGCAACTTGATCGACTTCGAGTTCCTCACCCAGGGATATCACGACATCCCCGGCACCGGACGGACCGAGATCCAAAAGCGCATTGATGCGGTGCCCGCCGGCCGGTACGAAGCGATCGTCCTCGGCTACGGGCTGTGCAGCAACATTCTCACCGGGCTTACGACGCCGCACACGCCGCTGGTCATTCCCCGAGCGCACGACTGCATCTCGTTCTTCCTTGGCTCGAAGGAACGTTACCAGGAGTTCTTCAACGCTCACCCCGGCACCTATTATTACACGTCCGGCTGGCTTGAATGCGCCAAACGGCGCGGCTCCACCGGCCCAATTTGGGGCGGGGCCTCTTTGCCCGCCAGCGCCAATTCGAGTCTCAAGGCGACCTATGAACAGTGGGTGCAAAAGTACGGCGAAGATCAGGCCAAATATTTGTTGGACGAAATGAGCCGCTGGACCACTTCCTACTCACACGGGACGTTGATCAGCTTTGACTTTGTAAAGCACCTGAAGCTGCGCGAGCAAGTGGAACAGATTTGCGCCGAGCGCGGCTGGCAATACGCCGAAACCGAGGGCGACCTCGGGATGTTTGAAAAACTGCTCGATGGAGACTGGCCGGAATCCGCCTTTCTCACCGTGCGACCGGGCCAAAAAGTCATCGCCACCAATGACGACAAGGTAATCGACGTTGCGTCATAGCGCAGGTTTTGAATCTGCTGTATCGCCCTCGTTTCTTCTTGTTCGACAGTTGGCAATCAATCAGCAACGGTGATTATTTGCTCTGCTTCAGCCGCCGTTCTGTCCGGTCAACTCCTCGAGGAACTGCCGGGCCTTCTTCGCGGCGGCTTTAACGTTTTCAAGGGAGCCGCGGGCCAGACACTCGACAATCAGAGGCCCATGCGTGAAGCCGCCTTTCTTCAAGCGCGCAAAGACAGCCGGGAAATCCACCTTGCCGCTGCCGATGTTCACCAGCACCTCCTTGGGCGGTTGGAAGTCTTTGACGCTCATCCCGACAACCAGGCCGTCCACCGTGGCAGCGTCCGCCGCCGGATCGAGCTTGCCATCGGAATAGTAGAAAATATTGCCCGGGTCGTACCACAGACCAAAGTTCTTCTTGCCCACTAACTCGATCGCTTTGCGGCACTGCAATCCGGTGGCGTTTTGGCCACCGTGCGGCTTGATGCTAAGACCGACGCCCTTGGCGGCCGCATAATCGCAGCACTCGGCGATCGTCTTGTAATAGAGCGGGTAAAGCTTCTCGTCCGTCGTCCCTCCCAACATCAGGTTTGGGCAACCGCAGATCACCGAATCATCAATAAGCTGCTTGAGCCCGCGGATCGCAACTTCCGATGGCTCGGCGGCTGAGAAGTCGCCGTAAATCGACAGCACACTCAATCCACGATTCTTGGCCTCGTCGCTCATGGTCTGGACGTCCTTGACCGGCGTGGTGGTCTTGATCATCACCCACTCTTTAGAGTTGGTCGTCAACAACCCGACGAATTTGAAGCCCGCTTCAGCAATCCCGTCCATGGCCACGCGGTAGTCGAACTGATCGAAGGGACGTGTATAACAGCCCAACTGCCAGACCGGTTTTGCCGAGGCCACCTCCGCGTTGACGCCAAATACGGATTGGACAGTTGAGGCGACCGCCGTGACCGCACCCAACTTGGCCGTGGCGGCCAGAAAACACCTGCGACTGACCAGCTTTTTGGTATTCATAATGCCATTTAGATGTCTTTTTTTATGGCAGGAGCCGATTCAATGCAAGTGTATCAGTCAGAAATCGGAAGTGCGCATCTTAGATTTTTGGGAGCGCGGACAGGGGCGCAAGACAGAATTGGTCGAAGCCTGCGATTTCATGGGA
>JBAXTC010001014.1:0-2405 GCA_037130375.1 Verrucomicrobiota bacterium
GTATTCGTTCAGGGCGCTCTCGGTGCTGCCTTTGGAGTAGAAACGGATGTAGCGGGCTTTGGCGCCTTTGGCGTTGATCAGTTTGCCTTCGTAGGTCTCAAAGTATTCGCGGTCGGTGCCCACGCCCAGGCCCGATACGTTGTTCTGATCGTTGTTAAAGATGGTGCGTACGTTTTCGATGAAATCCGCATCGTCAGCCACCTGCACAATGACGCTATGATAGACCTTGGCACTGTTATGGGCATGCCAGATTGCGACGGCGAAGATTTCCTGCGGGCTGCCAAGGTCCATTTGCACCCACTGCGCACCTTTGCGAATGAAAATGATGCTCTGGTCGGAGGCTTCCTTGTCGCCGTCGGTGAGCTTCCCCAGGTTCTCACCCGTGACGTTCTTGTCGCTGCACGTCACTTTGCTTCCCGACGCGAGGTTCTTCAATCCCGGCGGCACCATCATCGGCGGCCGTGGCTTTTCTGAGATTGGCTCAACATTCGGGCCGATCTGCATGTCTTTGGGTGTTCCCTTGAACGCGGGGGCGGGCAGTTTGAGAGCCAGCGGCACCGATCCGTCTCCGCCGCCGCCGGCGTTGTCCTTGGGAGCGTCAGCGGCCACCAAGGTGTGGGCCACGAGTAGATTTAAGGCAGCGAAGGCCAGACCAAACAGCGACGACAGCGCAAGGCCGCGTCCGAGTAAGTTGCGAGTCATTTTCATTTTGTTCGTAATTCGTGCGATGAATCTAACCAAAGCCGCAGCCCACGACAAGTCCGATTGACAAGCTCCATGATATAGGGATTGTGTTTTGCCGAGTAGCCACGCTTGACCGCTCTGCGCAAACTTGCGCCCGGCATCCCCGTAATTCTCTCCAGCGGCTACGATGATGCCACGGTGATGGAAGGCCATCATGACGAACTGCCCCAGGCATTCTTGCAAAAACCTTATGAATTGAAGGCGCTCATCGACCTCATCAACCAGGTCCAGCCCGAACTGCGCGCCGAAAAGAGGGGCAGCTTGCGAACAATTCCGACTGTTGCAGTATGACGTCAGGAGGCGAAGACGCAAACGGCAGGGACATGGGGAGGAGAAGACAGGCTGAAACCGACTCATCCAGCGGGTGAGGGCGTAGAGCAACCGAAATCCTTGCGTGTTTGCGTTAGTTTAATTGCGTTTCTTGCCGCTGCGCAATTCATTCAGGCATTGTCGGCAGCGCCGGCTTGTCCTTGCTCCGGCACCGGCGAGATCTGCGGCTTTGCCAGTTCTTTGCGCAGAGTACCATCCGTCCATGCCCGGCCCGTTCTGGTTTTGAATCCGCGCTCATGCAGGTGTTTAAGGATGAACCGTACCTTCGTGCCCTTTTGGAGTTCTTCTCGGGCCAAGCGCATGCCGCTCTGGAATTGCTCCAAGTTAGCCTTTTTCACCGGAATAAAATATTCGGGCACGAAGGGCGCTGGGGGAACAATGGGTTTTGGATGGAGGGCTTCCTCGGCTTTGGCAAGCAGCTTGACTTGCATCTCGGTGTAAACGGGACAGCCAAGGCTGCAATGCGCGTGGAAACTGTTGTTGTCACACTGACAGAGAAACGGAACGTTGGACCCGTAGATATATTTGAGATTGGACTTTGTGCTGTGCCTTATGGCGGCCGGCGTTCTTTTGGAGAGCGGCAAGAGCGTGCTGGCGCAGTATTCAACCAGCCATCCGCGCGATTCCTCCTCACTCAACCCGGCGTGCCGGGACCACGCTGCCAGGTACTGGGTGATGTCTTGACGTTGCGGCTTAGTTTCACCAGCAGAGAAACGAGCCAAGTCCAGGCCGTGCTCGACTAAATCCCGGATGCAAAGATAAATCGTTTCCTTGCCCAGCTCGCCGAGTTTGGCGTCCAGCATGATCAGATAGGAGTTTTCGGTATTCGTCATATTCGTTCTTAAGTCTGTCAGTTCCCGGCGATTGATGACTGGCGACGATACCTCGCAATATCCATCCAGTCAATCAATCAACATCCGCCAGCAATAAATCGTGCGCATCTCAGCAAACCAGTCGGCGGGCCGGCGGAATGGGCCGAGTCACTTGACCGACTTGGCTTGGAGGTAGTTCCAAAGGCGGCAGCCGTGTGAGGTTAGTTGGAAGATTTTTCCAAAACCACCACCCTGGGTAATTGGAGCGCGGACATTGCCCTGAAAATGACGAATTTTTGTTGCGGGTGGTGCCGACTTGTCGGCATGGTGATTCTTGTCCAATGCCGCCAGGATTTGCCCATCCTCATCCTGGAGGGATGGCCGACAAAAGATGATGCGCACCGCGCAAAAGTTCAGCTAAAATAGTGGTTGCATCAGCCCGGAGAGCGGGTAGCATCCAAGAAAATAGACAACTCGCCAATTTCAAAACCAGTTAAATCCTCAGTTGAACCTGTTTCA
>JBAXTC010001015.1:0-2399 GCA_037130375.1 Verrucomicrobiota bacterium
CTGGCCATCCTGCCAAGGACGGATCTCTCGATCTCGACTGGAGCGCGCTGGCGCGGCCCAATCAGACGGTGGCGGTCTATATGGGCCTGTCGAGCGCGGCGGAGATTTCCGCCCAGCTGATCGGCGCAGGACGCGCTTCGGCGACGCCGGTGGTCATCGTAGAGAACGCCAGCCGGACGGAGGAGCGGCGCGTCCTTTCCACCCTCGGCGCGCTCCCGATGGCGGCGCTGGCCTTCGCCGGTCCCGTCATGCTGCTGATCGGCGAGACGGCGGGTCTCGCCCTGCCGCAGGACGTGCGATCTTTCGCCGGAAATGCGGCTGGTGCGATCGATGTTTTCCAAGTGCTGTCAGGCTCCAGCTTGGCGGACGCATATTGATACTGCCACCATTCCATTGCCGAAGTCTCGATCGAGCGCCCTTCCGGGCGCGACCGGCCGTCGTGAGTCTTCAGCATCGCGCCCGGAAGGGCGCTCCTAGTGTGCTCGGCAGGTGTTGGGTCTTGCGGGCTGAAAGGTGCCCGTCGGGGGCGGATGACGCCAACCGTAGCCGAACTGTCAGGCCGAAGCCGTAAGGCGCAGGCTGAAAGGATGGAAGGCAAAGGCGCGGGCGCAGGAACACGAACAGGCAGGAAGGCTCGATGTCGGGGGCGAGCAGGCTAGGACGCGCGAAGCCCAACGGTCATCGAACGGCATTGGGTAGAGCCTGGCGCCGTGCGTCGACAGAACCAACACTGACCCGAGGAGACCCTTCGGCTGCGAGGTCGGAGGGAGTCAGCAGCGGCCATAGTAGCGAGGACGCTCTGCGAAAGCAGGGAACAGCGAAGGGCCAAAGAACAAAGCGCAGAGCTACGGAGCCAGCGGAACGCCGCGCCGCAGAGTCGTCAGAAACAGGCGGGCGCGACAACTTCGGTCACGACCTGAGCGGGCAGAACACGCGGCGAGGCGATGGAGTCGCCGTAGTGGCGTGGAGCGTGACGGCGAGGGGCGGTGTTCCCGCGAACTCGGAGAGAAAGCCATGCATGAAGGACGGATGGAACAAGTGGTCAGCCGTGAGAAGGTCGGGGTCGCCCTGCGGGCAGTGCAACGCAACGCGGGGGCGGCAGGCATTGACGGCATGACCGTCAAGCAGTTGGAATCACATCTACGGCGGCATTGGGAAAGCGTGCGCGCCAAGTTATTGGCGGGCACGTATACGCCCAGTCCCGTGCGGCGGGTGGAGATTCCGAAACCGAACGGTGGAACGCGGGCGCTGGGCATTCCGACGGTGCTGGATCGGTTCGTGCAACAATTGGTGTTGCAGGAGTTGCAGCCGATCTTTGAGCCGTTGTTTAGCGAGTACAGCTACGGGTTTCGACCGGGACGGAGCGCGCACGACGCGGTGCGCGCGGCGCAGGAGTTTGTGCGCCAAGGTAAAAGCTGGGTAGTGGACATCGACATCACGAAGTTCTTCGACCGTGTTCATCACGACAAGCTGATGCACCGCATTGGCCAAGTCGTGCGGGACAAGCGCCTACTACGGCTGATTGGCAGCTATCTGCGTAGCGGCGTGCTGGTTGAGGGCGTGGTACTGGCGACAGCCGAAGGCACACCGCAAGGCGGGCCGCTGTCGCCGCTGTTGGCGAACATCTATCTGGACGCCTTGGACAAGGAACTGGAGCGACGCGGGCTGGCCTTCAGCCGTTACGCGGACGACTGCAATCTGTATGTCAGCAGTCCCCGTGCGGCGGCGCGGGTGTTGGCCAGCGTCAGCGACTGGCTGGCACGCGAACTGCGGCTGGAAGTGAACGCGACCAAGAGCGGCGTGGGACGGCCTTGGGAACGGAAGTTTCTGGGGTTTCGCATTCGGGCTGACCTGAAGATTGAAGCGGCTCCGACCAGTGTGGAGCGCTTCAAGAACCAAGTGCGGGAGTTGTGGCAAAGCTGCCAGAGTCGGAGCAGTGAACGACTGCGGGACCGCTGGCGCGCCTTCGTGCGTGGATGGTGGGAGTATTTCCACCTCGCCGAAGACTGTCGGAACGTCACGCGCTGGGAAGGCTGGGTGCGGCGTCACATGCGGAAATGTTTCTGGCAACGGTGGCATGGTTGGCGTGGGCGCTGGCGCATGTTGCGACGGTTAGGCGTGGGCGGACGCGCGCTGCGGGTGGCATCCAGCAGCAAAGGTGCGTGGCGCATCGCGGCCAGCCCCGCGCTGCACACCGCCCTCAGCAATCGTGTCCTACGGTGCCACGGCTTTTGGGTGCCATCCGACCTTGCCCCGACGTAAAGTGGGGCGTTGTTCAACCGCCGGATGCGGAAGACCGCACGTCCGGTGGTGTGGGAGGGTCACGGGGCGCAATCCCCGTGACCCGACCCGATCGGTAGTAATTCGAAGATTCGTCCGCGTCCACTGGACACATACGG
>JBAXTC010001016.1:0-2398 GCA_037130375.1 Verrucomicrobiota bacterium
TATGTCCGGGCCGAGTATCCGCAGGCGCAAAGGATTTTGGCGGACGCCGTCGCCGAAGCGCGGGGTGCAGGCTGGTTTGGCGGAGGCGGCGGGGAGACGTTTTCGTTCGATATCAGGATTGTGTCGGGGCATGGGAGTTATGTGTGCGGAGAAGAAACCGCGCTCATCAATTCGATTGAAGGCAACCGACCCGTGGTCATGGCGCGCCCGCCCTACGCGGTGGAAAGCGGCCTTTTCGGCAAGCCGACGGTGATCAATAACGTTGAGACCTTCGCCAATATCCCGTGGATCATCCGTCACGGCGGCGAGGCTTACCGGGTGCTGGGATTCTCGCAAAGCCGCGGCACCAAGGTGGTGTCGCTCAATTCCCTTTTTCGGCGGCCTGGTCTGTACGAGGTCGAGTTCGGGGTACCGGTACGGGAGCTTGTGGAGACCGTTGGCGGCGGGCTCAAAGAGGGCGAACTACTCGGAGTGATCATGGGTGGGCCGCTGGCCGGAATTATTCCGCCGCATTTGTTGGATACGCGGTTTGGCTTTGAGGAGCTGCGCGCGATCCATGCGAGCGTCGGACACGGCGGTGTGATCGCCTTTGACAAGCGGACGACCATCCCGGACCTGGTGCGCTACACGTTCGGATTCGGGGCGGATGAGTCATGCGGCAAATGCGTGCCTTGCCGACTTGGTTCGAGACGAATCGAGGAGATTTTCGAGGGCGTCGGGCAAAGCGGCTTCGGGCCGGTGGCCGCCAAGCAGGAATGGGAGGAGATTAGTGCGACGCTTCACCAGACCAGTCTTTGCGGCCATGGCGTTGGACTGGGGGACTTCGCCGAATCAGTTCGCGCGCACTACGGAAAGGAGATCGGCCTATGCTTCGAGTGACCATCAACGGGCGGGCGCATGAACTGCCCGGAGGCGGAACCATTCTGCAGGCATGTCAGGCGCTGACCATTGACATTCCGCACCTTTGCCACGATCCAAGGATCCGGCCGGTTGGCGCCTGCCGTTTATGCGTGGTGCGCGTCCAGGGCGAGCTGCGGCCCGTCACGGCTTGCAGCACCCCGTTGCGCACCGGGATGGTAATCGAAACCCACACGGCGGAGATTGAACAAAGCCGCCGGGTCAATCTGCGGTTGCTGGCAAGTCGTCAGCCGGCGGGAACGACAGACGCGCTTGCCGGCAAGAGTTTTCAGCAGTACCTGCGCGCCTATGGACTGGAGAGCACCGGATCGCCGCAACCGGAGGCGGTCGATTCCTCCCATCCTTATATCCAGTTTGATCGCGCGCGATGCATTTATTGTTACCGTTGCGCGCGCATTTGCGAGGAGTTGCAGGGCCAATTCGTGTGGCGCGTATGGAACCGGGGAGACCGGACGCGGATACTGCCTGATTCGCAAACCACCTTGCGGGAAAGCTCGTGCGTCAGTTGCGGTGCCTGCGTGGATTCCTGCCCCAGCGGCGCGCTCGATGATAAATCGGTCCTCGCGCTGGGAACGCCGGATCACTGGACGCGCACGACCTGTCCCTACTGCGGGGTCGGCTGCGAGATGCTGGTCGGAACCCGCGCGGGGCGCCTCGTTCAAATCAAACCTGCCCTCGATTCGCATGTCAATAAAGGCCACCTTTGCGTCAAAGGCCGCTACGCCTTTGAGTTCGTTTATGCCAAAGATCGGGTGACCGAGCCGATGATCCGTGAAAACGGGGCTTGGAAGACGGCGAGCTGGGAGGAAGCGATCTCGTTTGCGGCGGCGGGGTTGCGGCGGGCGGTTGAAACACATGGCGCCGACAGCGTCGGAGTTCTGGGATCCGCGCGAGCCACCAACGAGGAGAATTATCTTGCGCAGAAATTCGCCCGCCTGGTCCTGGGCACCCACAACGTGGATTGCTGCGCCCGCGTTTGCCACGGCCCGACTGCCGTGGCCATGAAACGAATGCTGGGCACCGGCGCGGCAACCAACTCGTTTGACGACATCGAACAAGCCCGGACCATCCTGGTGTGCGGTTCCAATGCGACCGAGAACCATCCCATCGTCGGCGCGCGGATCAAGCAAGCGCGCCTGCGCGGGGCCAACCTGCTGGTCATTGACCCGCGCCGGATCGAGCTTGCGCACTACGCGAACATCCACCTCCAACTTCGTCCGGGAACCAACATTCCGCTATTCAATGCCCTGGCCTGCGCGATTGTCGAAGAGGAGCTTTACGACGAAGCCACGGTGCGGGAACGTATTGCCGAGTGGGATGAATTCCAGAAGTTCATTTCTGCCTGGGCGCCCGAGAAAGTCGCCGGGACTTGCGGAGTCGAGGCCGGGACAATCCGGGCGGCAGCCCGGCTCTACGCGACCGCCAGGCCGGCGATGTGCCTCCACGGCCTGGGCATGACCGAGCACAGCCAGGGAACCGA
>JBAXTC010001017.1:0-2396 GCA_037130375.1 Verrucomicrobiota bacterium
GCACGCCGGGACCTGTGAGGGGGACGCCCGGCAACGGGCGCCCCTACCTCGATCTTCTTGCCTCGTCGCGCTTGCCTCGCCGCCGGGTGCAAGATGCTTTTATAAGCAAGCAGCGCTCCTGCGGCGCTTTTTCCGTGGCGCACTCATCTGAGAATTGTTGAACGGAATGGGACGGGTCGTCGTTCCAGATTTGACCCATGCTCTCTTTTCCCTCAATCTCCGGGCATGGCAAACACCTTTGGACATCTCTTCCGCATCACCACATGGGGTGAATCACACGGTGGCGGAGTCGGCGTGGTGGTTGATGGTTGTCCGCCACGCCTCGCTTTGGCGCCCAGCGATATCCAACCCGACCTGGACCGCCGCCGACCGGGCCAGTCGAGCATTGTTTCGCCCCGCAAAGAGACCGACACCGTCCAGATCCTTTCCGGCACGTTTGAAGGCCAGACCCTCGGCACGCCAATTTCCCTCTGGGTAAGAAATGACGATGCCCGACCGGAGTCTTACACGGAGATGGCCACGAAGTTTCGACCGTCTCATGCTGATTATACTTGCCAGGCAAAGTATGGCATCCGCGCCTGGCCGGGCGGCGGACGCAGCAGCGCGCGCGAAACCATCGGGCGTGTCGCCGCAGGCGCGATTGCCAGAAAGATTCTGCGCGAGCGTTACGGAGTGGAGATTCTCGCTTATGTCAGCCAGGTCCAACGGATCACCACCGAAATCGACGCGGAAAAAGTCGAGGCCAGGGACATTGAATCCAACATCGTCCGCTGCCCCGACCCGGTCGCGGCCCAACGCATGATTCGGCTCATAGAAAAGGTTCGCAAAGCGGGCGACACCGTCGGCGGCATTGTCGAAGGCGTGGCGCGCGGGGTTCCCCCCGGATGGGGCGAACCGGTGTTCGACCGTCTCGAAGCTGACCTGGCGAAAGCGATGCTGAGTCTGCCCGCATCAAAGGGCTTCGACATCGGCTCCGGATTCGGCGGCATCCTGCTCACCGGCACCCGGCACAACGATCCGTTCCGGGCGAAAGAGGGGAAAGTCTATACGACCGCCAATCGTTCCGGCGGCGTTCAGGGCGGCATCTCCAACGGCCAAACGATTTATTTTCGCGTCGCGTTCAAACCCGTCGCCACCGTCATGCAGGAGCAGAACACGGTCGATGTGGAGTTCAAGAACACGACGCTCAAATCGCGCGGACGGCACGATCCGTGCGTATTGCCCCGCGCCGTGCCAATCGTCGAAGCCATGACGGCGCTGGTTTTGGTGGACCATGCGCTGCGGCACAAGGCCCAGTGCGGCTGAGAGTCTATTGAACTGCTGCTCTGTTCGGCATTTTCCACCGTTACAACGGAGCCGTGGCTGCCCCGCCGAGAACGAATGGAGAAGCCGAAGCGCTTTCATCTTGTACCCCAGCAGCTTAGTCGCCGAGGCGATCAATCGCAACACTTTTGAGGAGGTGGCGCGGCAGGCGCACGATCAGGGGCAGGCAGACCGCCTGAATAGGGGGTATGAAAATCGAGTGAGTCAGGCAGTAAGTTGGATGGAATTGAGCCGGGTGCGACTGTGGTGGAAATGAGAAAGAAACTGTTGGAAAACATTCTCGCAACCGCCGAGGTGCCGTGATCCGCATTTACCAACGACCTGCCTGCAACAGCGCCTGCCGGATCAGCAGGCGTTCCGGGGAATTCAGTCGCAGTAGTTCAACGGTCACGCGACCGATTTGGGTCAGCGGCGCGATGCGCGTTTCATCGAGGCGGAAATGTTCGGCCCACCTATGAACTCGCGGGTTGAACAGTGGCACGACCTGGCCACTTTCCGAGTCCACGGAGGCGAGGTTCGGTCCCTTGCGCCGGTTGCAGTGGAAGCAGGCCAAAGCCAGGTTGGCCAGTTCAGTATGG
The DNA here is from genome assembly GCA_037130375.1 of Verrucomicrobiota bacterium. GTDB lineage: Bacteria > Verrucomicrobiota > Verrucomicrobiia > Limisphaerales > UBA8199 > JAPLUA01. The sequence continues at coordinate 1,902 of JBAXTC010001017.1, forward strand.
CCGCCGTGTTGCTCGGCGACGATATGGTCCGGTTCGTGTGGCCACATCACGGCACCGTCGGGGACGAGGCAGTACTCGCAGCGGGCATTGGCGCGGCGCTTCAGGGCCGCGCGCAGGTTCGCGGAGACTCCTGGGCCGCTCATGCCGGGCGGCTGTGCTGCCAGGCATTGGCTTTGATGAGCGTCACGAGATGGTCGAGCAGCGCCATCTCATCCAACTCCGCTTCCTCGGAGGGTGTGAGCGTGCCGGTCTGGTTCCGCTGGAGCAACTCTTGAGAGCGAGTGACTGCCGCTGGCGATGGCCGGAACGCGAGAATCTCCTGCGGATGGGGCCCCCTGGCCAGAAAACTGACCACCTCCTGCGCCAGGGCGGACACTCCGACCCAATCTCTGAGCCGCAAACCGCCCTCGATGATTTCAGCCAGATTGCCACGTTCGGTTTCCAGCCGCTGTACCAGTCTCTCGGGAATATCAATGGTCAGTTGCATCGCCATCA
>JBAXTC010001018.1:0-2393 GCA_037130375.1 Verrucomicrobiota bacterium
TGCGCCGACTGCCGTCGGCGGCTACGATTTTGCAGGTTCTTGAATCCGCCCTGCCTAAAGATTTAGTGAAGATGCAGTGAAGTTGCAATCTGCCCGGAAAGGGATAAATTCACTCATGTTCGCGCCTCCGCTCCACTCGACCATTTTATGAAGACTATCATTTCTCTAGTTTTGGCTGCCACTTGCGCGCATCCAGTGATGAGTTGTGATTTGTGTTCTATTTACGCAGCGACGGAAGCGCAAGGCGGAAGCGGCAAAGGCTTTTTTGGCGGCATCGCTGAACAATACACCTACTTTAACACCTTTCAGGTGGATGGGCGCGACGCGTCAAACGTTGGGAACCAGTATATCAACAGTTCAATCTCGCAGGTGTTCGCCGGGTACAACTTCAGCGACCCGATTGGCCTCCAGTTCAACCTGCCGGTGATTTACCGGGAGTATGGCTACATGGCTCAGCGCGGCAGCGAATCGGGCATTGGGGATGTTTCGCTGATTGGCAATTTCCGCCTCTATGAAAAGCAAACCAAGAAATTCACGTTCAACTGGACGGCTCTGGGTGGCCTGAAGTTCCCGACTGGCGACTCTGCCCAACTGAATCCGAATCAAGAGGATTTTGCGCCCGGCATCGGGGGGCATGATTTGGCGTTAGGGTCGGGGTCATGGGATGGCTTGGTCGGCACGGGATTCTTCGCACGCTGGAAAAGGCTCTTCCTCACCGGGGCCATGCAATACGCCATACGCACCGAAGGAGATTTCGGGTATCAGTTCGCCAACGACTGGATTTGGTATGGCGGGCCGGGCGTCTATCTGCTGCTTGGAAACGAATACACCCTTTCGTTGCAAGCTGTCGTGTCGGGCGAGAGCAAAGGTCAGGACACGGTTGACGGCGTGCCTACCGATGACACGGCCATTACGGCGGTGTATCTCGGCCCGCAAATCTACTTCACTTGGTCGAGCAAGCTGAGTGCGCAGATTGGCGCGGATTTGCCGGTGAGCCTCGTGACAACTGGCCAGCAACTCGTGCCGAATTATCGGATTCGGGCGGCGCTCACGTTGCGTTTTTAGCAACTGGGCAGATGCCTTGTAAATGCCACCACCCCTGATATGAAGAACCAATTAGTGGCCGACATCACACCGGGGGAGATTCTGGCAGAAGAGTGGACTACAGGCGCCAACACCCCGAGATGAACCTTCCCAGCAACATTACGGACAAGCCACCGGCCTCGCCACTCCCGTCGGGATTCCCCGGTTCAGCTTACCCGGCAGGTTCGCCCTACCAGCCCAAATGAACTTGCTCCGCTCCAAGCCGGTTCTCGTATCCCTCGCCATCCTCTGCCTGGCCGGTGTCGGCGTCTTCTGCTACAACGCTTCGCGCGTCGGCAAAGTTCTCGATAGCTACCGCAGTGTTTCGGTTTACGACAACGGCCTCCTCTACTTCCGCAGCTACGGCAAACACTACGCTCAGGACGGCTTCTACTACGGGCAAAAGTGGCAGTGCGTGGAATTCATCAAACGCTTCTTCCACGACGCCAAACAACACAAAATGCCCGATGGGATGGGCCACGCAAAAAGCTTTTTCGACCAAACCCTCGATGATGGCGCGGTCAATTCACGCCGCGGGCTTGTCCAATACCGCAACGGCTCTACCCATGGCCCTCAGCCTGACGACCTGATCGTCTTTACCGACACCAAGTTTGGCCACGTGGCCATCGTCACCCAGCTCGCCACCAACTCCGTCGAAATCATTCAGCAAAACATCCTGGCTGGACCTCGCCGGCGCTTCTCGCTCGTGGTCAGCAACGGTCAGTATTTCGTCACGTCACCACGGATCCCCGCCGGCTGGCTTCGTCAATATCGATTACAACACGCGGTCTTGCACGCGACTACCGAACTTCGGCAGATGGCTGTGCCACCGGGTAATCGGCTGGAGGCTTTGAAAGGGGACCGGAAGGGGCAGGCGGTGCGACCCCAACCGTAACCGGATCGATGTCTCACTGGCGCGGTAGGCGTGCCATCCGCTATCGTGGATGACATTCCGGCAGATGCGTCGCCAGCCGTTCGAGCGCATTTAATCAAGCTGCGCGAGATGCGTGATCTTGGGCAAATCAGCGATGGGGAGTCGTGGTAGTTAGCATTTCCACGTTCGTGATACAAATGTGTCACCATGAAAGCAGCGACCATCCGCTCGGTATAGAGCGGGATGCCGCGCTCCTCCAACGCGCGTTGGAACCTGAAGAAGTCCACGCCCGCCAGTGGGTGAGTGCGCCACGGAAAAAGCGCCGCAGGAGCGATGCTTGCTCCCTATAAGCATCTTGCACCCGGCGGCGAGGCAAGCGCAACGAGGCAAAAAGCTCCTTTTGGAGCGGCATGTTTATAGCCACAGATGCCACCGG
>JBAXTC010001019.1:0-2391 GCA_037130375.1 Verrucomicrobiota bacterium
GTCTTGGGCGGCGCCTGCAGGCGCCTGCTCAGCAGGGCGCCGGACATGGCCAGCGTTAGCATACCCAGCGTGGCGAGCACGCAACACCGAAATGTTGTTAGGTTTGTGAGTTTGATATTAAATATAAGTGTCTTTCAGCAAAGCCGCGGCTGTTTCGTCAAGCATTTCCCGCCGCCGCAAATCTTCAAATCGCGCCAGCAAGTCGGCCACTTCGAGGCGCTGTTTATCGGGGCCGTCAAAGCGGTGGGCCACCGCGCCTTTGTGCATGATAACGATGCGGTCGCCGAGATTCACGGCCTGCTGCATGGAATGGGTAACCATGAGGGTGGTCAACCTGTGGCGGGAGATGGTTTCTTCGGTGGTGCGAATGACCAGGTCGGCACTCTTGGGGTCCAGGGCGGCAGTGTGTTCGTCCAGGAGCAAGAGGGCGGGTTTGAGCCATGTGGCCATCAGGAGCGTCAGAGCCTGGCGCTGCCCGCCGGAGAGGGAGCCGATGCTGTTGCCAAGCCGGTCTTCCAAACCCAGCTTGAGCTGCCTGACGCGGTCGCGCAGTTCATCCATGAGACTCCTGGGAAGGGCCCAGCGAAGGTGGCGCCTCTGGCTGCGCCGCGCTGCAAGCGCGAGATTCTCGGCGATGGACATGCCGGGCGCAGTGCCCGTAAAAGGATTCTGAAACACCCGGCCAATCAGGCGCGCCCGTTGATGCTCCGGCCAGCGCGTCACGTCCCGGCCGGCAAGCCGAACCTCGCCCTGGTCCAGTCTGAAGCTGCCGGCAACCGCGTTGAGCAGCGTCGATTTGCCGGAGCCGTTGCCGCCGAGGATGACCAGGAAGGCGCCTTCTGGAAGGTCCAGGTTGACGCCCTGCAGCGCGCGCACTTCGTTGGCGGTGCCGGGGTTGAAAGTCTTGTGGAGGTTGCTGACGGTGAGCATGGGGTTTCTTTCCGGCTAACGCTGGGGCGTGGCCAGCGGGGCGCGTGTTGCCCGTCGTTGGAGCAATTGCGGCAGCACCAGGGCGGCGAACACGAATAGCGCAGTGACCAGCTTGAGGTCGTTCGGGTTCAGGCCCCAGCGCAAGGCGATGGCCACCAGCAGGCGGAACAGCACCGAGCCGGCGACGGCGCCGTAGATCGCCAGGCCCAGGCTGCGCGAGCCGACCAGCGACTCGCCGATGATAACGCTGGCCAGTCCCCAGACAATCATGCCAATGCCCATCTGCGCGTCCGCAAAACCCTGGTACTGGGCCAGCAACGCCCCCGAAAGCCCAACCAGGCCATTGGAAAGCGCCAACCCCATGATGCGGTAGCTCTCGACATTAACCCCCAGCGCCCGAATCATTTGGGGGTTGTCGCCGGAGGCGCGCATGGCGGTGCCCAGTTCGGTGCGGAAGAACCAATAGAGAACCAGGCAGACGATGACGGTCAGGCCGAGGGCCACCAGCAACGTGAGGAAATCACGGGTGTTGACCAGCCAGCCCAACAGGTTGACCTCGGGCTTGCCGAACCACGCATGGCCCAGCCGTTCGGCCCAGGTGGTGAAATTCTCGCCGGATAACAGGGGCACATTGCTCTTGCCCATCACGTGCAGATTCACCGAGTAGAGGCCGGTCATGACCAGAATTCCTGACAGGAGCGCATTGATCTTAAACTTCGCCTGCAAGATGCCGGTAACGGTGCCCGCCGCCAGGCCCCCGGCGAACGCCGCCAGCGCGGCCAGCAACGGATGGGTTCCTTTGACGATCAGCACGGCGCAAATCGCCGCGCCCAGGGTGATTGATCCGTCCACCGTGATGTCGGCGATGCCGAAAATGCGGTAGCTGATGTAGATGCCCAGCCCCAGCAGCGACAGGATCAGTCCCATGGTGAGTGCTCCAAGCAAGAGAGTCATGACAGGATGGAAAGCAGGTCTTAGAAGGTCAACGGCGCGCACCAGCAGGCGCCGCGCAGGAAGCGGCTTTCGCCCGCGCCAATGAGTCCGCGCCAGTCGTTCAGCAGATGAAGCAGGCCGAGAATCTGTTCGCTGTCGAACAAAGGCTGGATGGTTTGCGCCAAATCCACTTTGCCCTTGCGGAGCGGGCGATAAGGAAACGCCGCGGCATGGAAATGACCGTGGAGTTCACCGGACTGGACCATGGGTTTGAGCAGGCGGAGGCCGGCGCCGCGCGATTGGGCGGCGGCAAAGCCGACGATGATGCAAGTGGAGTTCGCAAAGGCGGCTTCGGCGGTGAAGCTGAGCCAGTCGCGAATCTCGGGAAAGGAGAAAATGTCGCGCGCCCGACTCTGGCCCGGCGGGAGGATGGGTGTTTTTTGCAGCGAGGCGCCAATGATCGAGGCTGCCTCCGCCACTGCGACCAGGCCGACGGCGTCGCTGCCGCTGGCCTCGAGGCAAGCTTTC
>JBAXTC010000102.1:0-15499 GCA_037130375.1 Verrucomicrobiota bacterium
GTGTAACGGAGGTGTAACGGAGGTGTAACGGAGGTGTAACGGAGGTGCAACGGTGTAATCCGAGCTACGGGTGGGAAACTCTGGTTGATTGTCGATGTGCTAAGTAGTGATGGGAACGGTAGATACCTGCGAAGATACGAGAGCCAAGGCGGGTTTCGGTCGTTGGCGGAGGATAATTGCCGGGCGGGAGACTTGATCTGCGGCGCGGGGACTATGGCACTGGTCTGTTTGGGGAGGTTGTTCCAGCCGTTGATATGCTGCCGAGTTACCAACGACTCGCAAATGCGCCCGTTGCTCGGCGGCACGGAAAAGATCGCTTGCCAGCGAGCGGTCTCGGAGTTGCCAACGATGCGGCAAGGTCGGAAAAGGCATTGGGTTCAAAGTGAATTATTACGCGCACACGGCGGCGAGATCGGATGGGCTGCCGGATCCGAATCCGGCGAAGTGGCAATTGCTGTCCATGCACTTGCGGAATGTCTGCTTGTGAAACCCTATCCAATTCAACTCGAAATCTCCGGCCCGCATGAATGAACTCTCCAGCCCTTGCCACCACCACGATTTCGCCAACCTCATCCCACAAGTCGTTATGTTCCTTGAAAACTCTGCCGCTGGAGGTAGTCTATGTCCGATGAATTGGACCGAGAGCATCAGCCAGTGGCGCCGCCTCCCGGCGGGGGAGAAACTCCGCCGCCGCTGGCAGGCCATTCCCCAGGACGTGGCGCAGAGCATGGCCTTCGAGGAGGAGCCGGTGGAGCTGCGCTTCCTGCAAGAGATACTCGACCGGACCTCGCCATCCGCTTCATCGAAACCACCCGGAGCGGCCTCTACTATTCCGCAGTAGCCCCGCTGCTGGCCGAACGCACCCTTCACCTCGAAACCGCCCTTTACCAGCAATCTGGCCTGGCGGCTCGGCGCAACCTCTGTTCCGCAGTCAGGACCGCGCGGAGGGATTCTGGGGTGATTGGCGCTGCGCCTGGAGCTGGCTGCTTGCAGTTCGACAGCATGAAAACGAATGCTTGTCATGGGGCGAACTGGCTGTTACAAATGCTTTCACAAGGCTCGAACGAGACTTGGGCACGAGGTGAATTATTACGCGCACACGGCGGTGAGATCGGATGGGCTGCCGGATCCGAATCCGGCGAAGTGGCAATTGCTGTTTACGCACTTGCGGAATGTCTGCTTATGAAACCCTATTTAATTCAACTCGAAATCTCCGGCCCCACCGCCCTCTGGGCCCGCCCGGACACAATGCCCAACCCCGTCTCCTACGTCGCGCCCACTTTCAGCGCCGCCAAGGGCATCTTTGAGGCGATCCTGCGATGGAAATCCGTGAACGTGCGCCCGACCCGCTGCGAGATTTGCGCGCCGGTCCAGTTCCACGGCTACGTCTTCAACTACGTCGGGCCATTCCACGACGGCACCGCCCACTGCGCGACCGGGAACCCCTTCAAGACGCCTTTCCTGGAGATGGTGCTCAAGCAGCCGACGAACATCGTTGCAAACTGAAGAAGCCATGAAGCCATACGAAATCGCCCTCGAAATCGCCGGACCGACGGCCATGTGGACGCGGGTTGACACCGGGGATGCGCCAATGAGCTACGAAGCACCGACTTTTCAAGCTGCCAAGCAAATCTTCGAATCCATCCTCTGGCTCAGGTCGGCTGAAGTCATTCCCTGGCGATGCGAGATTTGCAGCCCCATCGTCAAACACCGCTACTACACCAACTACAATGGGCCGCTGCGGAAAGGGGCCGAGAAGCCACTCGGTGCGGAGACCGCTGGGGCGCACCAACTCATCGCCACAGTGTTGGTCAATGTGCGTTACAAGCTCCACGCATTCGTCATTTCAGACCACCATGCCAAGCGGGAGTTGTCGGAGCAGGCGAAGAAGTGGGTGGATGATCCGCGCATCTGCGGTGGGCACGCCTACCAAGATCGTTTCGGGTTTCGACTGAAGCACGGTCAGTGGCACCACACGCCGTTTCTCGGCTGGAAGGAGTTCACGCCTAGCGAACTTGGACCCGTGCGGGATGACACTCAGTGCGATGAGTCCGTGAACGGCATTTCGTTGCCGTCGCTTCTCCACCGCACCTTTGCGCGCGGCCAGTTCACGCGCTACAAGCCGCAGATTCGCACGCACGTTATGATCGAGAAGGGACGGTTGGATTACTTCTCCAAGGAGACCGTCGACGCGATGCAAAAGGGAGACTTCAGCCATGTTGAATGAACTTTACGATCTTTGGCAGGCTTGCGAACCGCCTGGAAAACCGCCGCGAATTGATCTGCCCATCCGCATCCCTGGCCTGGACAAAGGACAGAACGCCGACGGGATTCGGCTTTTCCTCGACAACAACGGCAATGTAACGCGGCTTGAGTCAATTCCCGCCGAGCAAATGAAGCGCCTCCGCAAATGGAGTTGCGGTAGCGGCATAACCCTCCCTGTGTTCAATTTTGAGCCGCTTCACCAACTTGAGGAAAAGGAATATGTCGCCTTTAAGAAGGCAACAAGCAAGCTTGCCAAAGGACAGGCTGCTGACCTCACACCATTCCTGCAACTGGCGGATGGTGCTGCGAAACCACTTGCGGGTCGCTGGCCGGAAAGCAAAACCGCCATGCTGGATTCAGCGTTCAAGAAGGTTTCGGCGGATTTGCTGGAGAAAATTGGTAAGGATGAACCCGAGGAGAGCGACGGATGGCGGAAGCTTTTTCAGGTCCTGCAGAAACTAGACGCCAAAGAATGGTTGCAGCGTTTATCCCCTGTCGTTCGTCAACACGCGAGCCAGTGTTGCTTTCCAGCTTTGATTGAACTGCTTTTCCACAATTCAGCGAAGACCAAAGCGGGGACCGTGCCCGTGCAGGTGGAAGTCGATAGCGCTATTACTCCGGTTTACAGCGAGAGGGCTCAGAACTGGTTGATCGGGGTTCTCGCACGTTCGGTTGTCCCGCCACGCGAAGAAGAAGCAGATGCGACCGAAGCGGACGCGGATTCGCCCGAGGGCGACCCCGCCGGCGGGAGCGCTGTTTGGGGTGTGTCACCCGGCTCGGATAAGAAATACAAACCCGCCGAACTACCAGTGCTCGGGAAAGTCTCCCTGTTCGACCGCAACGTCTCGGAAAAGCCCACATCGATTCGCTATGACAAGGGGAGCGCCATCTTCAAGACAGGCCCAGATGTTAGAATGAAGATGATGGCCGCTGTGGAGTGGCTCGCCGCGGAGGAGCGCAAGGGCAAGACGTGGGCTGTTAGAGGCAAGCCCAAAAAGGAAGGCGTTTTCCTGCTTCTGACCTATTTGGTCGAAAGCGTGGATAGCACGCCCGATCATCTCGCGGAGGTGTTCGTCGGCCCGCCCGAGGACGAATCGGATCGAGCCGTTGTGCAATTTGAAACCGTCTGCGCGGACGTCGTGCAAGCGTTGAACGGGATTCCAGCCCTGAGCGACGCTGCTCGCATTCAAGTCTTCGCCTTGCACAAACCCGACGGCTACCGCGCACAAATCTTCGCGTCTGAATCCTTCACCCAGGGCGCGCTCAAACTGCTGGCCGAGTCATGGCAAGGACACTGCCGCGCTCATCCACCAATCTGGTTGCCCCAATTCACGCATGAGGGTGGAGCGACGCCAGTGCGGGACTTCGAGCCGCTGGTCCCTTTCCCCTACCAAGCCATCGAGTGCTTGAACACGATTTGGGAGAAATGTGGAAAGGCGGACGATGCGAAATGCGAGAGCGCGTCGGACTACGACCTTGCAGATGCCTTTGAACTGCTACGTCGGACCGGCGCTCATCCAACGGATGCGGCGTATCTCGGACGGATGCTCGACTTGGCCGTGCGCCGCGCCCTGCCACTGATGAGCGCCGTGGGACAGGCGATGCATCAAGTTCATCAGCGCGTTTTCCTCGCCCAAGGGGACAAAGGATGTGCGCTCAAGTCCTGTCTTCAAGCCCGTCGTTGGCCTTGTCTGCTTTCCCTCCTGCTGACTCGACTCGGATATCAACTCGAAGCATTTATGAAAGAACCTGCATACCTCATCGGGCGCTTCCTCGCTCAGATCGACCGCCTCCATGCCTACTACGCCAAGCACGTCAGCGGCAAAGAGGACGGACTCCGGCAACTTCTCGGCAACTCGCTGATGGCGACCGCTCTCGAAAGCCCGCTCCGCGCGTTCGAACTGGCTGGGCAACGGATGCTGCCTTACCAAGCCTGGGCCCACCCATTCGCTCAAGGCCGCAAGTCAAAGGATGCCCTGGGCAATGCGCCGGCTGAAGCCAAGGCCACAAACAGCGACAAGTGGGAAGTGCACCGTGTCTTGGAAGATCTGGGGCGCATCGCTGAGAAGCTGTCCGACTGCGCAATCTCTGAGGGTAACCACGCCGAACTGCCGGCCCGCCGGGGGCATGAGGCGAAACCTCCGACAAAACCAATCCTCGATTTAACGGACACGCTCAAAGCAAACGACCGAGCCTGGATGCACTCCGACTCGGCAGCCAAAGCGCAAATGCTCTTGGGCTACTTGGCGCGTCCAGAACGCGAGGGAGTTGCGACTGCTGGTGCCACCAAAGCCCCGGCCCCGCCGACACCACCGGATTTCGATTGAAGCTACTGAACCTTCTCAAAACAAAGCGACCAGAAACCAGCAACCGTCACAGCGAATATGAGCCAAAGCACTGAATCCAAAACGAACCACGGCATCCCGCGCGCCTGCGGGTTGATCGTCATCGAAGTCGAAAACTCTAATCCGAACGGCGACCCCGACCGTGACAGCGACCCTCGCCAACGTCCAGACGGGCTGGGTGAGATTTCACCCGTGTCCTTCAAGCGGAAGCTGCGGGATATCGTCGAGGCTAAGGCACAGGAAATCTGGCCCAAACTGAAAGAACGCGTGGAGAAACCGGGCGTCACAATCAAGGATTCCGATTACGACATTCTTGAGAAGCGCGGCCGCGTCAGAAAAGACATCGTGAAGGAAATTCAGGATGGCAAGTTTGACGACAAGTATTGGGATGCTCGCCTCTTTGGAAACACTTTTCTTGAGAGCAGAGAGAAGACGGAGAAAGACCTCGAGAGAAAGTTGTCTGACGAGGAATGGGCGACGCTCCGGCGCAATATCAAGAGTGGGGTAGTTCAGCTTGGCATGGGCATCTCGTTGCACCCTGTGGAAATAAGGCGGCATACTGAAACCAACAAAGCGGGCGTCGAGAGCGATAAAGGCAGCGGCATGGCCCCGCTCGGCTGCCGCTACGTCGTGCATGGCATTTACACCATGCCATTCTTCGTAAATCCGCAGTCCGCGCACTACTCGAAGTGTCGGCCAGCCGACCTGGAGCTAATGCTCCAACTGATTCCCGCTGTATACCCGCTCACGGCTTCAAAAGCGCGCCCATGTGTTTCGGTTCGCGTTGCACACTACCTCGAGCATGTCGATGCGCTTGGTTCTTTCCCAGATCTGCGAGTGCTGGAAGAACTCAGGCAACTGGCAGAACGAAAGACTTGGGCAGAATCCGATGCCCAGAAGTTCTTGATCGAGAAGGCGCTGCGTTTCGCCCGCTACCGGGAGCTGGTTTCCGGGGTGGAAATCACACCAGACAATTTGAAGTGACCGATCGGCGCAGGGGCAGACATGTGCATGGCGAATCACTCACAATCGAAGGGAGAGTTGCTAGCCCACAGCGCGCAGCATGGGTGTCCGCCGCAAACTTACGCGGCGCACGTGGCGGGCGGGCAGGGCGTCACTTGGCGTGCGTGGAGAAGTGCGGAGAAAGCCGGGCGCTATTCCGAGAGATTCGGGGCCAGGCTCCTGCGCGCAGTCCGGTTGGGGGGAGAATTCCACGACCTCGGCAAGTTGGACCCCTACAACCAGGGAATCTTGAACAAAGCAAATTCCCACGAGCCTTTGCCCGTGAAGCACTGGGATGCAGGTGCAGCCGCGCTGTTTCACCACGCGCCCATTCGAGACGCCGCGGCGGCAGTTGCCGTTTATGCCCATCACAAAGGACTTCCAAATCGTGAGGAGGAGGGAAAGCGAAACGAGTTGGCCTATCGTGAAGAGGACATCCCGCCGGGACGCACCGAGAAGACCTGTGCATTCAATGATGTCCGGCTTGAGAAGTTCCTCGACCGACACAAGGAAGCCATTGCAACCATGCCACTCCCGTCGGTTCCTGCCGGGAGCATGGCCGACTACTTGCCTCCGTTGTTCCATCGGCTTGTGCTCTCTTGTCTGGTGGACGCGGATCACACCGACGCGGCAGTCCATCAAACCGGCAGAGAGGCGGCGGATGGTCTTTCGCTGCGCGCCACGGAGCGGTTGGCGGCCTTGCGGACTTATGTAGGCCGCCTCGGCGCAGGCAAGGCCGCCGACTCACGGACAAGTTTGCGGCAACTCGTCTTTGATGAAAGTCTGCGTGCATCCACCACGCCGAACCTGCTTTTTTGCGACAGCCCCGTCGGCACCGGCAAGACGACAGCGGTCATGGCCCACTTGCTGCGCGCTGCCGAAGACAAACGGTTGCGCCGTATCTTCGTCGTCCTGCCGTTCACGAACATCATCACGCAGTCCTCCCGCGTGTATCGTTGCGCTCTCACGCTGCGCGGTGAAAAGGCGCAAGACGTAGTTGCCGAGCACCACCATCGGGCCGAGTTTCCTGAAGGCGATGATGACCTTGCTTCTCCCGCGCGACAGTATGCCGCTCTTTGGCACGCGCCAATTGTGGTTGTCACCGCCGTCCAGTTTTTCGAGACGTTGGCGGCAGCGAGCACCGTTGGTCTGCGGAAGCTTCACCAACTGCCCGCCTCAGCCATTTTCATTGATGAGGCGCACGCGGCGCTGCCCGCGAAGCTTTGGCCGCAAGCCTTTCGCTGGTTAAAGCAACTCGTTGACGACTGGGGCTGCCATTGCGTCCTGGCGTCAGGCTCATTGCCGGAGTTTTGGCAGATGAAGGAATTCATCGACGTCAAGATGCCTGTAGTCGTTCCCGCCCTGCTCCCAGACTCGTGCCGCCATCAGGCGTCGTGCGACGAGGGCTCCCGCGTTCAGATTCGCACGTTGCCGGACCCGCTGACTTTGGACGGCCTCACTGCCGCTTTGAGAGACTTGCCCGGCCCGCGGCTATTGGTCGTCAACACAGTGCAAAACGCAGCGGTGATCGCGGAGCACCTGAAGGATGCGTGGGGACGGCCGTCCGTTGAGCATGTCTCCACAGCCCTGACGCCACAGGACCGAGCCACGACCTACGACCGGATTCTCGGGCGACTGCGCGACCGCCGTGACGAGGAGTGGACGCTGGTGGCGACGTCTTGCGTAGAAGCCGGCGTGGACTTCGACTTTGCCAGCGGACTGCGCGAGCGAGCCAGCCTGATGAGCCTCCTGCAGTTGAGCGGACGAGTAAACCGACATGGGTTGCGGGACCGAGGCCCACTCCTCGATTTCACCCTGGCGCCACATCCGCTGTTCAACCGGCATCCGACGTTTGAGCAGTCTGCGTTGGTGCTTGGCGAGTTGTTTCGGGAGGCGAAGGTGGATGCCAAGTATTGTCGAGAAGCCTTGCAGCGTGAATTGGATCGGGCAGACATCAAACCGTTTCTCGATCGGCTCAAGATGGAGGAGAACGCTCTCAGCTTCGCTACGGTTGAAGACCTCTTTCGGGTCATTTCAGCGCAGACCTTCACCGCAGTCGTGAAGCCGGAATTGATTGACCGATTGGCAAGCTTCCAGCCTGTTCCGTTCCGCGAGTTGCAGGATGGCAGCGTCCAACTCTGGCTGGGGAAAGAGCGTGAGTTTGCGTTGCCTGAGTTCCCCCACTTGCGAGGCGTGTATCGTTGGAACCTTGAGGGTGGATACGACCCTTTCCTCGGAGTGATGAAAGGCATTTTGCCTTTGTTGAAGGCAGCCAAATTCGGATTGGACGTTCTATGAGGCTGGCCGAGAATTCACTATTTCAGATTGCAACCCAATGTGTGGAAGCGGGCGTGGATTTCTCGTCCCGCTCGGCGTTCCGCGAAAGCTGGGCGCTGGCGGGTCTGGTGCGGGGTGCCAGTCGGGGATAGACATCCGAAAATATGGAAGTCGTTTATTTGGAAACCAGTTTTGTCAGTTCGCTGGTTGCGAGCCCGAGCCGGGACTTGGTCACGGCAGCCAATCAGCAGAGCATCCGGGACTGGTGGCAGTCTCACCGGAGATTCAACTTATGAAACCGAATCCGATTCTTGACGAACTCTGGAAGGTAAAGGACGACTTGGCAGCCGAAGCCGGTTACGACGCGGACCGTTTTCTCGAAAACCTGCGGCGGTGGGAGGCCGAGTACCCGCACTCAGGCAGGGTCGTTCACAGTGCCGAAGAGCTGCGCCAACTGGTCGCGGCAGAGGAGCGCAAACGAGCCGAAGCCTCCGGCCTGATTCGGAAGGAGGAACCGCCCCCGGCGCGACTGCCACCTTTATGTTAGAATAACCTGTGCAAAAGATCGTTGCGTTCGAAGTACTCGACAAATACCGCGCCTGGCTCCGGTTTGAGGACGGCGTGGAAGGCAGGGTGGACCTGTCGCGGTTGGTTGGCCTGGGGGTGTTCGCCGCCTGGGGCGACTACGCGTTTTTCCGCCGGGCATTTTTGGCCGACCAGGGAGTCCTCACATGGCCTGGTGAGTTGGACCTCTGCCCGGACGCGCTTTACCTGGAAGTGACCGGAAAACGGCCGGAAGACATGTTTGCCAACCTCAAAACCCTTGCCACCGATGCTTGAAGTCAGCGGCTTTCTTGGGATTATCATTCGGTTCTACTACAACGAGCACCTGCCGCCGCATTTTCATGCAGAGTACGGCGAGCACCAAGCTCAGTTCGTCATCGGCAGCCATACGCTGCTGCGGGGCAGTTTGGCCAGCCGAGTGCTCGACCTGGTCCAGGAATGGGCGGAACTCCACCGCGCCGAATTGCAGCACTGCTGGGAACAGGTTCGGCGCAGGGAGATGCCCGACAAAATCAATCCGTTGGTCTGAGGATTATGGTCCCAGTCCCAAATACCCGGCCAGAGGCTGCGAATGCGCATGAGCCGCTGCCCCTCTCGCTGCTGAACGACCTCCTTTACTGTCCGCGGCGGGCGGCGCTCAAGGCGGTCGAGGGGTGGCGCGAGGCCAACGAACACACGGTGCGCGGGGACATTGCGCATGAGCACGCGGATTTGCCGGGGTACGAGGTCACCAAGGGAGTGACGGTGCTGCGGGCGCTGCCGGTGTGGTCGGACCGGCTGGGGCTATCGGGGAAGTGTGATGTGGTGGAAGCGGCGAAATCAGAAATACAGACAGAGCTTACTGCCGCCAGCGGCTACGGGATTTTGGTGCCGGTGGAGTATAAGAAGGGGAAACGGCGGGCGTTTGCGAATGATGATGCGCAGCTTTGCGCGCAGGGGCTTTGCCTCGAGGAAATGTTTGGCGTGGCCGTGAAGCGCGGGGCGGTGTTTCACGCGGCAAGCAAGCGACGGCGAGAAGTCGAGTTCACGGCGGCATTGCGCAAGTTGACAGAGGATGCGGTGGCCGAGTTGCATCGGCTGGTGGCGATCGGGTCAGTGCCGGCGGCGGTGTTCAAGTCGGCCTGCGAGGAGTGTTCGCTGTACCAAATCTGCCTGCCGCAGGTGACTGGCGCACCTGGCAACGTTGGCCGCGCTAACCGCAGTCTGTTTGAGGTTTGAGATCAACAGCCGCAAGCAGAGAATCACTATAAACCAGGAACAGATAACAAATCTATGACCTACAAACGGTTTGAAGACTTGCCGGTGTGGAATGAGGCGATGCGACTGGCTCACCGCGTGTTCGACCTGACCGAAACTCCCCGGATCAAGATCAGTTATAGCCTTCGGGACCAGATCGAACGGAGCGTGATGTCCATCTCGGACAATGTGGCCGAGGGTTTTGAGCGGGGCACCACTAATGAATTGCTGGCGTTTCTGTATATCGCGCGTGGCTCGGCCGGGAAAACCCGGTCGAAGCTCTGCTTCATGGAAAAGCGGCCAGGGCTTGCGGATTTTAATTGAGATTCCACAGTTCAAAGGCGCACATGGGTGACATTCAACAAAACACGCTGTATCTGACCACGCACGGCAGTTACGTGGCGCGGGACCATCTAACGCTCCAAGTCGAGGTGCCGGTCTATCCGGACGACCTGCCGCGCGAGGAGCGCAGCCGCGAACGCGCGACGGATTGGCGCAAGCTGTCCATCCCGATTCACATGCTCGAATCTATTTGCGTGTTTGGCGCCAGCAGCATCAGCCCGCCGGCGCTGGCTTTGTGCTGGGAACATGGCGTGGCGGTCAATTTTCTGACCGAGTTTGGCTATTTGCAGGCGCGCATGACGGGTGTGGCGGACACGAGTGTGCTGCTGCGGCGCGCGCAGTTTCGCGCCGCTGATGACTCCGGCAAGTGCGCGGCGATTGCGCGACAAATCATCGCCGGCAAACTCCAGAACAGCCGCAATTCGCTGCTGCGCGCCGCGCGCGAAACGGACTCCGCCGATGAACGCGCCCGAGTGACCGTGGCGACCGATGCGCTCGCTCGCCAACTCCACGAACTCGGCCAGTGGACGCCTGAGGATTTGGGTCTGGCCGGGGCGCTGGATCGTTTGCGCGGCGCCGAGGGGTCGGGCGGTGCCACGTATTTCGGGGTGTTCAGCTCGTTGCTGAAACAGCAACGAGCGGATTTTGGCTTTGCGGGCCGGAGCCGCCGTCCGCCACGCGATCTCATTAATTGTTTGCTGTCGTTTCTCTACGCGCTGGTTCGGCATGATTGCATCGCGGCGCTGACCAGTGTGGGCCTCGACCCCTTTGTCGGGTTCCTCCATGCGGACCGCTCCAACCGTCCGTCGCTGGCGCTGGATCTGATGGAGGAATTTCGCCCCTGGCTGGCGGATCGGCTGGCGGTGACGCTGGTGAACCGGCAGCAAGTCGGGCCGGAGCACTTCCGCCTGCGCGAGGGCGGCGCGGTCGAGTTCACGGATGCCGGGCGCAAGCTGGTCATCACGGCGTATCAGCAGCGCAAGCAGGAGAGCCTGACGCATCCGTTGCTGGAACAGGAGTTTCGGATCGCGCAGTTTCCCTTCGTGCAGGCCCGCATCCTGGCCCGCTATCTGCGAGGTGACATCCCGGAATACGTTCCTCTTGTTCCGAAATGAACTGGAGGCTGGCGCTATGCTGATTCTGATCACTTATGACGTTTCGACGGTGGAAAAGGCCGGGCAGCGGCGGTTGCGCCGCGTCGCCCAAGCGTGCAAGGATTATGGTGTGCGAGCCCAAAAAAGCGTGTTTGAATGCCAGGTGGGCCAAATCGAGTGGGCATCCTTGCGCGACCGCTTGCTGCGCGAGATCAAGAATGACGAAGACTCGCTGCGGTTCTATTTTCTCGACGAAAAGGCGGTCCAGCGGATCGAGCACCATGGTGTCGATAAACCGTTGAACCTTAGTGAGCCGTTGGTATTATGACCACCGCTCCGCGAACCCCAAGCGACGGCCCGGCAACCGGGATTTCGCGCTGCTGCATAACTGGTTCCGACATAGCAATTTGTGATTGTTCTTTGATAACTGAATACCCTCCTGTGCGAGAAAGGTTGGCAGGTTGGCGAAAAAGGGGTAGAAAACCCATGCGGCTCAGTCGCGAGACAGGACCGCAGTCGCCCCGCTCGCGTGAGCGGGGCGCGGATTGAAACAAACTTCGCTACTACTAGCGCGGTGATGTCGCTCGTCGCCCCGCTCGCGTGAGCGGGGCGCGGATTGAAACAGGTGCGGGCGAATTTTCGACGGCGGAGTCGAGAGTCGCCCCGCTCGCGTGAGCGGGGCGCGGATTGAAACGGAGCAATGCTCACAGTCGGAGGAGTCACATTGCGTCGCCCCGCTCGCGTGAGCGGGGCGCGGATTGAAACCACCCGATCACGTCGGATACTGAGGGCTTCCCAGGTCGCCCCGCTCGCGTGAGCGGGGCGCGGATTGAAACATCGTCGCCTCGGTCGCCATAGCAGCGAGTACCAGGTCGCCCCGCTCGCGTGAGCGGGGCGCGGATTGAAACTCCACTGGCGAGCGGTCGTCGCAGCGATCACCATGTCGCCCCGCTCGCGTGAGCGGGGCGCGGATTGAAACGGCCCAAAGCGAAAGTGAAATATGAGACCTGAAAGTCGCCCCGCTCGCGTGAGCGGGGCGCGGATTGAAACCGTCATTGGGGAGGATGGTCCATGTGCGTTTCCAAGTCGCCCCGCTCGCGTGAGCGGGGCGCGGATTGAAACTGGCCAGGGGGAATTGTCGTCATCAGGCAGCGCTGGGTCGCCCCGCTCGCGTGAGCGGGGCGCGGATTGAAACCGGTCGAAACGGCATCTGGGAATAAGTCCTCCGCAAGTCGCCCCGCTCGCGTGAGCGGGGCGCGGATTGAAACGCGCCAGTTGCGAGCGAAGCGGCGACGCCGGAGCTTGTCGCCCCGCTCGCGTGAGCGGGGCGCGGATTGAAACAGCGTTGGACAGCGGGCCGGGCCAGAGATCCACTGGTCGCCCCGCTCGCGTGAGCGGGGCGCGGATTGAAACGCAAAGCGTGGAGGACAACCTCGATTCGCTGTACGTCGCCCCGCTCGCGTGAGCGGGGCGCGGATTGAAACCCATAGGCATAAGCGAGTCTGTCCCGCGAGATGCGGTCGCCCCGCTCGCGTGAGCGGGGCGCGGATTGAAACAGGGTCGGAACCCCGTCAGGGATGTCCGGTTACCGTCGCCCCGCTCGCGTGAGCGGGGCGCGGATTGAAACTCGGTCACCATAGGAATTGCTACGTGCGTTATTCGTCGCCCCGCTCGCGTGAGCGGGGCGCGGATTGAAACGACCAGATGATTGATGGATTCACCGACCTGGCACACGGTCGCCCCGCTCGCGTGAGCGGGGCGCGGATTGAAACCGACGACCAGGCTATAGAGTTCGACCTGACACAACGTCGCCCCGCTCGCGTGAGCGGGGCGCGGATTGAAACTGGCCGGCGAGCGAAAAAAAGCGGTCGAGTGGTGGTCGCCCCGCTCGCGTGAGCGGGGCGCGGATTGAAACTCGTCCACAGCTGGCGCGAAGTAGCCGCATAGCCAGTCGCCCCGCTCGCGTGAGCGGGGCGCGGATTGAAACAGAAGACGTTTGGCGTTTTTGGGAATTTGTTCGCGTCGCCCCGCTCGCGTGAGCGGGGCGCGGATTGAAACCCCACTATCGAGCGATGAGGAGGTATGGAGACACCCGTCGCCCCGCTCGCGTGAGCGGGGCGCGGATTGAAACCCAGCGACTGGCCCGAAGATTGACGAGTTAATTTCGTCGCCCCGCTCGCGTGAGCGGGGCGCGGATTGAAACCTCAGCAATTCTCGCCGGGTGTCGCTGCTGGTGCGTCGCCCCGCTCGCGTGAGCGGGGCGCGGATTGAAACCCGGCGGCCCCAGCGACTGGCCCGAAGATTGACGAGGTCGCCCCGCTCGCGTGAGCGGGGCGCGGATTGAAACCGCGCCAGGCTTTGGAGTACTTCGACAGACGCGCGGTCGCCCCGCTCGCGTGAGCGGGGCGCGGATTGAAACAGCCGTGGCGCCCCAGCGGCCCCAGCGACTGGCCCGTCGCCCCGCTCGCGTGAGCGGGGCGCGGATTGAAACGCAGCAATGCTCACGGTCGGCGGAGTAGCATTGCGCGTCGCCCCGCTCGCGTGAGCGGGGCGCGGATTGAAACCCAGATGGCATACGCCTTTTGCAGCACTGGGTCTGTCGCCCCGCTCGCGTGAGCGGGGCGCGGATTGAAACAGCGTTCCTCCCATTTTGCCGTGCAATTCCTCCTGTCGCCCCGCTCGCGTGAGCGGGGCGCGGATTGAAACCAGATACCTACTGCTCCAATTATCAGGCCGCACGCGTCGCCCCGCTCGCGTGAGCGGGGCGCGGATTGAAACCGCGCTTGGCACGCTATATGCTGCGCACATGACTTGTCGCCCCGCTCGCGTGAGCGGGGCGCGGATTGAAACACCAATGCAGCCCCTGGTCTCATCCAAGGAATTGGTCGCCCCGCTCGCGTGAGCGGGGCGCGGATTGAAACGTCACGCTACGGCCAGGTCGTGCGGCAGTTGGCCGTCGCCCCGCTCGCGTGAGCGGGGCGCGGATTGAAACATAATCCCCGCGGCGTCATAGCACCGTAATGCTCGTCGCCCCGCTCGCGTGAGCGGGGCGCGGATTGAAACTCTGTTGGTCACGCCAGCCGGCGACCCAGCAGCATGTCGCCCCGCTCGCGTGAGCGGGGCGCGGATTGAAACGCGCTCCATTCTCTGCGGGCGACCCGAGTCAACCCGTCGCCCCGCTCGCGTGAGCGGGGCGCGGATTGAAACCATTCATGGGGGCCCAGTTTCTCGGCGGGGTGGTGGTCGCCCCGCTCGCGTGAGCGGGGCGCGGATTGAAACGTGACGAATGCGACATGGCAGCACGGCACGCAGAAGTCGCCCCGCTCGCGTGAGCGGGGCGCGGATTGAAACGAAATGCGAGTGCGGCAGCAGCAACGTTCGTTACGTCGCCCCGCTCGCGTGAGCGGGGCGCGGATTGAAACAGCCTGGAGCTTTGGCGCCAACGTGTCAGACGCAGCCAGTCGCCCCGCTCGCGTGAGCGGGGCGCGGATTGAAACCGTCTGGGGGTAGCAGCATCGACCTGTCGAGCCAAGTCGCCCCGCTCGCGTGAGCGGGGCGCGGATTGAAACGCTACCGCTGCACACGGACAAGCTCAGGGGCGGGGGTCGCCCCGCTCGCGTGAGCGGGGCGCGGATTGAAACGCTTACAAACACAGCCATCGCAATCTCAAACACACGTCGCCCCGCTCGCGTGAGCGGGGCGCGGATTGAAACATTGGCGGGCGGCAACCTTTATGGCCAGCAAGCCGTCGCCCCGCTCGCGTGAGCGGGGCGCGGATTGAAACAGATCCTCTCGACGTTGCTCTATTTCCGCATTTAGTCGCCCCGCTCGCGTGAGCGGGGCGCGGATTGAAACCCTCCGATTGAGAAACGACTTCCCCCGTTACCCAGTCGCCCCGCTCGCGTGAGCGGGGCGCGGATTGAAACGGCAGCCCTGGAAGCCCTGGAAGTCCTGGCAGTAACGGGTCGCCCCGCTCGCGTGAGCGGGGCGCGGATTGAAACAGCGCAACCAAAGCTGACGCTCCCGCTTTAACCGCGTCGCCCCGCTCGCGTGAGCGGGGCGCGGATTGAAACGACGAAGCAGGCACCGCAAACGAGGCAAATTCCGCGTCGCCCCGCTCGCGTGAGCGGGGCGCGGATTGAAACGGGATAGTCGATGTGGCAAAGCACTACGCGGCCACGTCGCCCCGCTCGCGTGAGCGGGGCGCGGATTGAAACCTCATCCGTCACCCGGACATCGATCCAGATCGTGTCGCCCCGCTCGCGTGAGCGGGGCGCGGATTGAAACAAGCATTTTGGGTTGTGATTGTGGGTGGCCCGCTGGTCGCCCCGCTCGCGTGAGCGGGGCGCGGATTGAAACAAAGTTACTTTCGAG
>JBAXTC010001020.1:0-2390 GCA_037130375.1 Verrucomicrobiota bacterium
AGACCGAGGAGAACTACAAGGCGTTCATTGACGCGGGCCGGGAGTTCGGCCTCTACTGAGAAGGTGATCCGTGCAGGCGAAGAAGAATCTGATGACCAACGAACTGAAGAGACGGAAGACTCCGCCACGAGGAACATTTTCCTCTTCAACTCGGCTGCCGCGAGTCGCCGGTATAATCCACGATAGGTTCCGGAAGGCTCCCATCTCCCTTTGTCTTTTCCTCTCTCTGGTCTGCGCAGGCATATCCGCCACCGCAGCCTCCCGTTGGACAGTTGAGGATACCGGGGGTGCTTTGGGGCAAACCAAGGCACCAGTCGCCGGTGTGCCACCGTTGAAGAAGGGCCAGATCGTCGCTGCGCGCAGTGGCCGCTTGGGCCTGACCGAACCAGCGGGCAAAGCAGCTTCCGCTGCTATTATCCCGGTCCAATGGGAACCCGGTGACACCGAGTCAGAGCTGCGCGGAGTGTGGTTGATGTCGCCCGGAGCGGTTGGGCGGCGCCAGTTCGAGTGGCGCGAAAGGGACGCCCCGTTCGCCTCGATAATGCAGGCCCGTCAGGACGTCGTCAGCGGACAAATCGACATTTCCGACGACGGCAAGCCCGTGTTGCGCTACAACTACAAAGCCATCGAGCCTGGCGATGTGCTGGACAAGGTGACCGCCGCCAACCGCATCTATGCCCGCGCGCGCGGCGACTACATTCACCCGCTGTTCGGCCTCAACAGCGAGGTATTGACGCGAGATTGGTCCATCGACCATCCGCACCATCGCGGCATTTATTGGGCGTGGCCGGAGGTGGACTTCGGCCAGGAACGCGGCGACCTCCACGCGCTCCAAAAGGTTTTCGCGCGGCCCACGGGAAAGCTGCAGCTTCGGAGTGGCCCCGTCTTCGCTCAGATCGAGGCCGAGAACCTCTGGCTGTGGGAAGACCGTGAGCCTATCGTGCGGGAACAGGCGATCATCCGCGCCTATCGCGCCACCCCACAGGGCAGAGTGGTTGATCTCGCTTTTCGGTTCGTCGCGCTCAAAGAGGGAATCACCGTTGCCCGCCGCGGCACTGACAAGTATGGCGGTTTGAGCCCTCGCATGGCCACCCCCGCAGCACAGAAGATTTCGACTCACACCGATTTATCCAACACCGTCCCGCGACGAGCCTGGTCGGACTTGAGCGGGTCTTTTGCGGGAGCGGCCGCGCCCTCCGGGTTGTCTGTTTTGCAGCACCCAAAAAATCCCGATTACCCGGGCGATTGGGTGCAATATCCGGAGTTATCCTGGTGTCAGCCGACCTTCCCCGCGGCGAACACGCGTTACATTTTATCTCCAGGAAAACCGTTGGTTCTCCGTTTCCGCCTCTGGGTCCATTCTGGGGCCGAACTGGAACCTATCCGGGGCGCTGAGCTTTGGGATGCGTTCAATGCTTCCGCAGCGGCGCTCCCTATTTTCGACCACTGAGCGCGGACAGCCCGCCCTGCCTCTTCTGAGTTGGACTTGCAGCCGGGCTGCACTAGAATCGTTTCCGACATGAAAAAATCTCTTGGAGCCAAGACCCTGGTTTATCCGACACCGGTGATGGTGGTGGGAACCTACGACAAAGCCGGCAAGCCCAACGTGATGACCGCTTCGTGGGGCGGCATCTGCTGTTCCGATCCGCCCTGTGTGGCGGTCTCGCTGCGGAAGGAAACCTCGACCTACGGAAACATTATGGAGCGGAAAGCGTTTACGATCAGCTTCCCCTCCGAGGATTACGTCAAGCAGGCCGATTACATCGGATTGGTTTCCGGCCGGACCACCGACAAGTTTGCGGCCACGAAACTGACGGCTAAGAAGAGCGACCTCGTGGACGCGCCGTATGTGAAAGAATTCCCGGTGATTCTGGAGTGCCGACTGTTTCATGTGATCGAGCTTGGGTTGCACACGCAATTCGTGGGCGAGGTGCTGGACGCAAAGGTGGAGGAGACTGTGATGGGCGCGGGGGCATCGGTTGATATCAAGAAGGTCAAGCCGCTGATTTTCGTCCCGGATACACAGGACTATTACGGCATCGGCAACTTTATCGGCAAGGTCTTCTCGCTCGGCCAGGGCATCTGATTGCAGAGCCAAACGCCAGCACCGTCTGAAAGTCTGTCCGGCCTGATCGAGCGCGTCACCTTCTTCAACGAGGAGAACGGCTTCGCGGTGCTGAAGGTTAAGGCAAAGGGACATCGCGATGAGGTCACCGTGGTCGGCTCGCTGCCCGCGGTTAATGCCGGCGAATGGGTGACGGCCGAGGGCCGGTGGGTCCGCGACCGCGAGTTCGGCCTCCAATTTCGCGCTGAGTTGCTAAGCAGCACTGCCCCCACGACAAAGGAGGGCATCGAAAAATATCTCGGAAGCGGCATGGTCAAGGGCATCG
>JBAXTC010001021.1:0-2389 GCA_037130375.1 Verrucomicrobiota bacterium
CGACGGGCAACACGAACTATGATCGCGCGGATGTGATGGAAGTGCGGGTCTGGGCGGAGGCGCGCACCAGCGAGCAGCTCCTGGGCCTCATGCATCAGAACCTCTCGGCAAAAGACCTGCTGAATGCGAACCTGCTCGCCTACTATCCGCTCAACGTCAGCGGCGGCGTCACCACGTTGGATTTTGTCAGCGGTTACATCGCCCCCATCACCTCACCCTACGGCTATGTCGCTGCGACGGCCCCGGTCACGTTCGATCTGGGTCCCTGGTCCCACTATCCCGGGTTCATCTACTCCGGCAGCTATTACAACCCGGATTTTTACGCCTACCCGATGGTGACCAACAATCCGAACAGCGGCTCGGCCATTTTTGCCGTCCACACCAACGCGCCGCTGGAGATCTGGTGGGCCAACCGCTACCAGCCGGCCGGCCTGCCGGCGGCCATTTACTGGCCTTCGCTGGTGACGTGTTATCAGCCCCAGTGGCCGACCAATGTCCCGACGCTGGTGCTGGCGCACCAGACCGAAGCGGCCAACGCCCTGCCGGACAACGCCCTCAATGCCAGCGTTTATTACCAAAACGATGTCACCCAGGTGGGCTTCAATCCCAATGAAGAACACGCCCTGATCTTCGGCAACTCCGTCTATGCCATTCGCAACGACCTCAACACCGCGACTAACGCCGACAGCTCGGCCCCGCTGGTGCTGGTGGAATATACCGACGGCGATACTGGCGAAGCGAGCATGGTCGCCTATGCCGTCGTCGCCACCAACAGCCAGTATGGGTTCAATTACCCGGTGACCGTGCCCAATTTGATCGAGCCAATGGCTCCGCTCTGCTACCTGGCCTATCCCAACTGCTCCAACACCGCGGCTCCCAACGGCCCCGCCTGGGTGGATCGCAATCTGCAATGGTGGGCCTATCGCGCCGGCACGAACGGGCAGAGCGCGGAAACCGTCCAAATGAACTGGTGCTACCCGAATCAGCCGGGGTTTTATTATCCGGGCGAAAACCCCCAGCCGGCGCTCGGGCGGCAGATCCCGTTCCTCAGCGGCCATGGCAGCCAGGGCCTGCCCCAGTCCGTGACCTATACCATCAACTGGCCGGCCAATCCCCCCGTCCTGCATATCGGCGACACCCTGGTCAAGCCGGACCAGCAACAGGTCGGGCTGCCGGACATCTCGGATCAACTGAGCGTGGATATTCTCTATCAGCAGTCCCTGACTTATGGCTACGTCCGCAGTGACTACACCACCGACACCGGGATACGACGGACCAATTCCGTCGAGCGGCCGGTTAACAACATCAGCAATTGCGTGGTCCTCATTGATCCCACGCGCTACCGCAGCAGCAGCGCGGCTCCGTTCGCCCTGCCCAGCGACGTCAAACAGCAGGTTGTCAATGGCTGGACCTATTTCCCGGACCTGCCGCCGCAGTTGAATCAGCGGCTCTGGTGGCAACCGACCCAGTCCGGGTCATCCCTGGGCCAGCTCAGGATCCTGGGGACAAACGTCGTTCCGGCGGCGGGGCTTCCCTATCTGCTGCTGAATCTGCTCGGAGCGGACGAGCGGGCGGCGGCCTTGGCGCTCAGCGTGAACGCCAATTGGCAGGCGGCGGTCAACGGCCTGCCGACCGACGTCGTGACCATCACCAACGGCAGCCAGGCGTTTGATTCGCTCGCTCTTACGGCTGGCATTGGCCGTGGGACGGGCTATGTGACCGTGGCGTTTGGCGCCGCCACCAATCTGCCGCCCGGCACGCCGATCAGCCTCGCCTGCTTCAAGGTGCTGCCCCCGCTGGTGACCGGCGAGGTGAAAGCGATTCCGCCCGCGGATGTCCTCAACGAACAGATGACCATGCGGCACACCACCGATTGTGCCGGCCACCCGGAAAACTACCAGTTCGACTGGCGTTACAACACCACCGACAGCAACACCAACTACAGCGCCTGGCTCAGCTATCCCGGCGGGGTCGGCGCCAACCAGATCACTTTCGGCAGCGGCCAGCCGATGTTCACGTTGTCCGACAATTTCTTCGTCTGCCGCTACCAGTCCATCGACCCCATCAATCCGGCGGGCACCAATTGGAGCGCCTGGACCAAGCCGATGATCGCCGAGAGCTGGGTCAAACGGGCGATGAACGCCATCAATCCTTACAACCAACGAGTCGCCAACTACCAGCAGCAGCCGCCGGATTATACGATCAACATGATCGCCCTGGCCGGCGAACCGTACCAGGGCGATGTGGCCCTCAACTCAGCCCACATCAACGACTTCGGCCTGATCGAGATCTATTGGACCATCTTCAACCGCGCGCTCAACATGATCGCCGCCCTGCCCGGCGGGGGCGACCAGGCCATGAACGACACCCTGCGCTATGCTGCCACCCG
>JBAXTC010001022.1:0-2381 GCA_037130375.1 Verrucomicrobiota bacterium
CGGGAGCGGACAAGAATGTCCGCGCTCCAATTACCCAGGGTGGTGGTTTTGGAAAAATCTGAGATGCGCACTTGGTCAGCCCAGCGGGAATATTCGTCTGGCCGTAATAGTTGCGGCCCCAGGCGACGACCGCTCCGTCGGCCCGCAATGCCAAACTGTGGTTATATCCAGCCGCGATCGCCACCACGTTGGTCAGCCCGGCGGGAATAGTCGTCTGGCCGTAAGAGTTCCAGCCCCAGGCGGCGACCGTTCCGTCGGCCCGCAATGCCAAACTGTGCTCTTGTCCACCCGCGATCGCCACCACATTGGTCAGCCCGGCGGGAACATTCGTTTGGCCGTAATAGTTGTCGCCCCAGGCGGCGACCATTCCGTCAGCCCGCAATGCCAAACTGTGGTCCGATCCACCCGCGACCGCCACCACGTTGCTCAGCCCGGCGGGAATATTCGTCTGGCCGTAATAGTTGTCGCCCCAGGCGGCCAGACTCTTCACTTCGAGCCAGGCATTCTGACTGAGGGCACTCCCGTATAGATTGCTCACGGACACGGAGTAGCTCCCCGCCTGAGCGGGCTGCACATTAGCGAGCATCAGGGTCTGGTTGGTTGCCTCGGGCAGAGCTATCTCATTCAACCGCCATTGATAGCTCAAAGGCGGTGTGCCAATGGCCGACACGCTCAAGGTAGCCGTACTGCCCGCTAAAATGCTCTGACTCATCGGCTGCGCGGTGATTTCAGGCCGGCACAGCACCCAGAGCACCGCCACCTGGCTCGCTGCAAAGCCGCCCCCCGGGCCGGTTACCACCACCGAGTAGGCACCAGCGCTGGCAGCTTGCAGGTTGGTGAGATTGAGAGTAGCACCCGTGGCCCCGGCCAGGTTCACGCTGTCCTTGCGCCACTGGTAACTAAAGGGGAGCGTGCCCGTGACCTCCACGCTGAAGGTGGCGGTTGTGCCGCACAGGTTCGTCTGGCTCTGCGGCGGCACCGTGATTTGCGGCGGCAAGCACACCGTGAGCGTGGCGACGGCGCTGGTCACCGCTCCGTAGGCGTTGGTAACCACGACCTGGTAGCCCCCGGCAGCAGCGAAGTCCACGCTCGACAGCGTGAGAACGTTGGCGTTGGCTCCCGCAGTCCCAGGGCCGTTCAGCAGGGCGGTTCCATTCTTAAGCCACTGGTAGCTAAAGGGAGGATACCACCCGCTGGCGGCGACCGAAAACTGGGCTTGAGTGCCCACGGCGTTGGTGCGGCTGGCCGGCTGGGAAGCAATGGCCGGCCCGCGCGCCGTGGAAAAGTGCCAGGGAGTTTCCGCGACGTTGATGCCCCGGCTGTCCGTGATGCCCTGGTTGCCCGGGCAGAGGACATTGGTCAACAGGCCATCACAGGCGAGGCCGGTAATGGGGAACACCCATTGCCTGCCGGAGTTGGTGGAGTAGGGGGGGATCCCACAGCGCTCCAAGCGGTCACGGCGGTGCCGCTGATAGACAGGTCACCCGCATCAACCCCATTTACCTGTTTGGAGAAAGTCACGGTCACGTCAAAGTTGGTGCAAACCGGCGAGACAGGCCGGGCAGTCACATTCGTTGCGTAGGGGCCGACCTCCAAGACGTTGGCAAACCACTGCCCTTCCACTCCACCACTCGCAGTATGATCCGGGGCATGGTACACGGGCCAGCGATCGTGTTCGTGGGCGGCAAAGGTGCCCGCGACGTAGCCGGAATAACGCCTACCAACGAGTGTCAGGTATTTATAGTGGTTGCCAGTTTGCGACCCATCGGTTACGGAAAAGTCAGAGGGCAGACCGTAAAAGGTTCTTGAAATAGAAGAGTAATAGGTGCCTTGGTAATTGTCCCACCCGCTAAACGAAGCTGTGAACTGTAGCGAGCTGATGATCCCACTGGGCTGCACGAGCATTGACACTTGATACCCGTAGGAAGCGTTTGTATAGTAGCCCGAGATGACCTGCGCCGGGAGCGCCATCGCCACCCACACTGTGGCGAGTGCCAGGAGGCGTAAGACGAGTCGCCGGAACGGAATCCTTAGGGTTAGGAGAATGGCTGCCGGGACATTGCTTTTTGCACGCCCGCCGGCTGCTGCCGCTGTGTGGGTGATGGAGAATTGATTTTGGTTGGCAATCATCAGACTCCTGATTGTCAGACCGGGCAGAAGATGTCAATAAACTAATTTTGGCACTTTTCTCGCGGGCTTGGCTTAACCTCGATGGCGTTGGCAGGTGGCAGGGGCCGAACGACCAGGCAATGCGCGAGGATGCCTTGCATGGCTTGAAGAATGGGGCGGACCGCAGGTTCGGCAATCCATGCATACTACCAGGGCCCCAGGATGAAACACAGTGGAATAGCCGCGAAAAGGCGCAAAACACGCAAAAACGA
>JBAXTC010001023.1:0-2379 GCA_037130375.1 Verrucomicrobiota bacterium
CCTCACGCTATTCCCTATATCCCAGCCGCCCCATCCTGGCAATCCCTGTTTGATTTGACCGAAAGACTTGTCTTTTCCACGCAACCCATTCAATCTCATCCCATGAAAGATAGCACCATCTCTTCGCCTTCACTGAATTCTGACAGTCTCGATTCGGCCCCGTCGTCCTGGTCGCGGCGCCAGTTCTTGCGCGCGGCCACCATCGCCGGCATCGCATCACCGTTCTTTGTGTCTTGCCGCACCGCGCAACCGAAACGGGTCTCAGCCAACGGCAAGTTGAATCACGCCTGCATTGGCGTCGGCGGCATGGGCTGGGTGGACCTCCAAAACTTTCATGAGCATAAACAGGTGGAGATCGTGGCGCTGTGCGATGTCGATGCCAACAACCTCGACAAGGCGTCCAAGGTCGTGCCCGGCGCGCGCCTCTATTCGGACTGGCGCGAGCTGTTACAGAAAGAGGGCGACCGGATTGACTCGGTCAACGCCGCCGTGCCGGACCATACGCACTTTTCCATCGCATACAGCGCCATCCAGAAGGGCAAACACGTGTATTGCCAGAAACCGCTCTGCCACGATGTCGCCGAGGTGCGCGCCCTCTCGCAGGCGGCGGTCAAGAAGGGCGTCATGAGCCAGCTCGGCACGCAGATCGCCTCGACCATCCACGACCGCACGGCGGTAATGTGGCTTCGGGAAGGAAGAATCGGCAAGATCACGCACGCCTACCTTTGCTCGAACCGGCCGGGCGCGGTCGAGACCTACCGGCTCCCAGGCCCACGCCCGGATGTGGGCCAGGCCCCGCCCCCGTCGTTGAATTGGGACTTGTGGATCGGCAGCGCGCCGGTGCGGCCTTACGCGCCGGACATTTACTCGCCGACCAAATGGCGCGCGTGGCAGGATTTCGGCACCGGTTGGTCCGGGGACATCGGCTGCCACGTTTTCGACGCGGTCTGGAAAGGGCTCGGTCTGCGCCCGCCGCTGACCGTCTCTGCGGACGTGCAGGCGTCCTGGCAAAACTCCCCGGCGCGGCGTGGCGACACCTGGCCGCAGGGCGATCACATCACATGGACCTTTCCTGCCAATGAGAGAATCGCCGGCGACGAACTGGTGTTGGAATGGTTTGATGGCGAATACTATCCGCCCGAGCGCATTCGCAAGCTCTACTCGGCTGACCTGAAGGAATATCCGGCGGAGTCTTCGATGCTGATCGGGACGGAAGGCTCGATGCTCATCCCGCTCGGCACGCCCCCGCAGTTGTTGCCCGAAGAAAAGTTCGGCAGCGTTCAACACCCCAAACTGCCGCCGCGCAATCACTACCATCATTTCGCGGATGCCTGCCTCGGCGGCGAGAAGACCGAGTCGCACTTTGGCCAGACCGGGCCGATGACGGAAGCCATCCTCCTCGGCACAGTTGCCATTCGCGTGCCCGGGCAGAAACTGGTGTGGGATAGTCCGCGCATGAAGGTCACCAACTGTCCGGAAGCCAATCGCTATCTCCAGCGCACCTACCGCGACGGATGGCATGTGGCGAAGTTCTAATCAGAACTTGAGAAACCACTTCCGTCGATACATCGCCCAGGCGACGAGATAGAGCACGGCGACGTACATCAACGCCCACATCAGCGAGGCATTGTTCCGGCTGGCCAGGAAGCCGAAGAACGGCGCAGTCTCATGCCTCGCGAACGGGGCGCAGAGGTGGTCATAGTCTTGTTGATGGGCAGCCAGACATCCATCACCACCCCGGCAAAAAGCAGCAGGTTGCCCCCCACGAACAACCACGCGGTCCGGGTCTCGGACGTTTGCTTCGACCGTAACAAATGCCCCGTCATAATGCCAAACAGGCACGTCGCGATGGCCGGCACGGTGCTGAACACCCCTTCCGGATCCCAGATTTTGCCCCCCTTCCATACATGCGTGCCGATCACCGGCCCGTTCAGCACCAGGTTGTCGATGTATTGCGAAAGATTCCCTTCCGGCTCCAGCCCGCCTGTCCCGCACCCGAGCAGCGGTCCCACGATCATCAGCACCCAATAACCGGCCAGAAGCACCACAATCCAAATCAGTTGCCCGCGGATGCCCGCGCTCAGGAAAATCGTGGTGGCGATGAAATAGCAAATCGCGATCCGCTGCAGCACGCCGGGCACCCGGACATTGGTGGCGTAGGTATGGAGCCAGGCGCAAAACCCATCGCGCCAAAGCGAGCGGTCGATGAGATAGGTGAACGAGTTCAGGAAGAACCCCAGCGCGAAGATAATCACCGAGCGGCGGAGCGCATGCAGCAGGAGTTGCCAGCGGCTTATAAACTGCGCTCCAGGTGCCGGGGTTGTTCACCAGGCTTTGACTTTTTGATGGCTCAAAAAGCTGGAACCCATGATTCAACTG
>JBAXTC010001024.1:0-2363 GCA_037130375.1 Verrucomicrobiota bacterium
CCGTTTATGTTTATGTAATTCGTCGAGACGAGGAGCCCGTAATTGAAGGGGTTGGTCCAAGCCATGATCGGTGCAAGCATCTCAGCCTGCGCGCGCTGGAACGCGGCGTCAGCGGCGAGTCGGGCAATGGTCTGATCGGTCTGAACCGTGACGGAGCCTTTTTCGTTGCGGCTCACAACCAGGAAGGTAACCGCCATGAAGGTGATGACCGCCAGCATGATCAGCGTGATCACCAGGGCGACGCCGGACTGAGAAGGATGCGGGAGGCATGATGCGTGATGCGTGAGGCATGATGCGTGATGCGTGAGGCATGATGCGTGATGCGTGATGCGTGATGCGGGATGCGGGATGCGGGGGGATGCCTTGACACGCGAGCTTCGACCCTTGGCCCCGGGTGGGAATTTCAGTTTGTTGTTCATGGGAAAGCGGCGGGATCGACGTTGCGGACGGGAATGCGCTGGCGGAAGAGATGGACGCGGGTGCTGATCTCCTCGCGCTGGAGATAGGCGAGACGGGCGGCACGGTCGCCGATCGAGTTGTAGCGGGCCAGCGTGCGAGACTCGATCAGTCCGAACTCGAATTCGAGATACGCCGGCACCGCGTTGCTCCACGAACGAAGAAGATCTAGTCGGTCCGGACAGGATGGGTTCGGATGGACGAAAGCTGGTTTGAAGATGCCGTAACCGAAATAGGCCGCATTGGTGCGAAAGAGAGCGTTGGTGCTTGAGCCATCACTGACAATCGGGAACCCGTTGGGGGCAGAGGCACGTAAGAAGAAATGCACCACGCCATCGCAGACTCGATTCGAGATCGGCAAGGGGTTGTTGGCGAGGGCCCTCTGGAAGGCGGTATAGAGCTGGCCGGGGTCCGAAGGAAGACCGTTATTATCGAGCACATTGGTCGAAGCAGTGAAACGGTAGAGGCTGCCGACGCCCAGTTGACCGGAGCCGTTGGCGGTCTCAGCCGGCCAAAGACGTCCGGCGGCATCAGCGGATCGAACGCAATAGCCAACGCCGATCCAGGTCTGGTTCGAGCGCGTCAGGACAAAGCAGTCTTGCAGAAAATTGGTGCGCGTGATCTTTGCCGGGGGAACAGCGCCGGGAAGCGACTGAGTCAAGGGAACGAACGTCGGAATTTGGGTGTAAAAGTTAACAGCATTGCGATCCGAGGGTATGGTCCGCTCCAGGTCGCGGGCCAGCATATCCGTGGCGGCCCGCCCGGCTTCCAGGACGTCGGATTGCGTCATGCTGCTCGTAAAAGCCCGCTGGGTCTGGTTGAACATGGCGAACAACCCCAGGATGATGAACGTCAGAAGAGCAATCGTAACGAGAATCTCAATCAATGAGAAAGCAGCCCAACCGGCAAATGACGAACGACGAATGCCGAATTGCTCATACCCTGGCGGCAATGGTCGGCGGTTCGACGGCAATAATCCGTGGTCCATGTTCTTTGGTCCGCAGTCCTTGGTCAGTGAGTTTTTCACGGCGACGCCTTGACGTAATTTCGGGGTTGGAAGAAATAAAGGGTGCTCTCGGGGTGCGCAGAGGCCGGCACAAGCTCGTTGGTCTGGGAAAGAAAACCGCCCGCGATGGTCCTAAAGACCTGGTGGTCTGGGCCGGCGGCTCCCTGGTTCAACAACGGCCAGCGGAAGGTGAGCCGTAACTCGTGGAGGTTGCTTTGAACGTTGTTTTGCAGGTTTTGAAATTGCGCATCCGGAATGCTCAGATACTGGTTAGGGACCACTTCCGGAGTGAGGCGGTAGCTGAAGGTGAGGTTCTGCATCGCAGGATTGTTCTGCGGAAACTTTTCGCTGGCAGGACCGCTCATCGAATAAACCAGCGCCACAACGTGGTTGCTGGTGAACCCCGTGCTTCCCTTGGCGATTGGAAGAGGAACGTACTTGGGCGTGCTCAACAGCCCGATGATGCGCATACCGTTGTTGATGGGGTAAGGGCACGACGGGGCCTTCGTGTACCAGTAGATTTTGGGCAAACCGAGCTGCGTTGGGCCTCTGGGACTATCTTGGTAGTCGGTAGCCCAATTGGTGATGTTGATGATGTAGTTGGTGAGATCGTCGAGGCCCATCGCACCGTTGCGGATGGCATCGAGAAAGACGGTGGCGTCCTGGTTGATGATGGTTTCCTGGCGATTCTCTTTCTGGACCCCCATGCCAATCGGGAGAATGCCCACAATGGCGACGAGCGCGAAACCAATGACCGCAAGGCTGATGGCGATTTCCACCATCGTGAAGCCGCGCAGGGAGGGACGGAGGACGGAGGACTGAGGACGGAGGACGGAGGACGGAGGTCGGAGGACGGAGGACTGAGGACGGAGGACGGAGGACGGAGGTCGGAGGACGGAGG
>JBAXTC010001025.1:0-2358 GCA_037130375.1 Verrucomicrobiota bacterium
TCAGCTCCGCTTCGGTCCAACCCAAGCCTCGCATCGTGCGCGGCATGGAGCAAAGATGACAAACTCCCCGCTAACCGCAAGCACCATCCGGATTACGCGGACCAACCGCCGGTTTGCCCCCTTGATGGCCGCTCCCCACGCCGGCGCGAGCACGGATGCGGACAAAAATGTCCGCGCTCCGCAAACAGGGTTATCGGGTAGTCGTGTGGGTGAATCTTGCTTAGGAACCGTTCCTAAGGAGTACGCAGTCGATAATACCGTGAAGGATTCGCGGCAGTATCCGGGTCGGTGAACCGAGATGAGCCTGTCCAGTTGGTAATCATCACCAACGGCAACCAGTTCGATAGGTTCGTCGAAGCTTCAACGGTAATCGTTTTCCCAGGTTCTCCGAGCATGTCCATCTGGAACAAACCGTCCCGCTGGCGCACTTTGGACGTTAGCACATAAACTGGCTGTGCGACTCCAGGCTCAGGGACGTACTTGACTTGGTCCAACCATCCGCAATCCAGTCCTGCGGAGTCGCTTCCATCCTTCGAGTAAACCCAACGCAGTTCGTGCTGCCCTGGTGATACGGACTGGGTGCGCTGCAGCCATTCGGTTTCCCCAGACAACTGGGCTTGCTGAACTCCGCTGACAACAAATGTCACCAGGTCGAAGCCAAATTCAGAGGATGCTTTCCACATGAATGTCACTTGCCCTGGTCCGTTTACGACCGTCTCAACCCAACTCTGCTGATAGTTGGTGATCGTGCCGCTAACCGCTGCATCAACTCCATCGGATGTGACGTTGGTTTGGGGTATCCAAGGACTGTTGCCACCGGTGGTCCAGAGAAACCCGGGCGCGTCCAGCGCCTCTGCCAGCGTGAGGGCAGGTAACACGACCGTCAACGTGGCCGCTGTGCTTGTTGCGTACCCGCATGAGTTGCTGATTACCACGTGGTAAGTTCCTGCCTCGGTTGCCGTGACCTCAGTTAAATATAAGCCAGAGTTGGTGCATCCCGGCAATGGCGCACCTTGAAGATACCACTGGTAGGTCGGCGCTGGCACCCCGTCTGCCACAACGGAAAAGGCTGCGGTCCCGTCGAGAGCAACGATGCTGTTGCTCGGTTGGACAAGGAACGAAGGCGGGTAAAGCACGATCAGCATCGCATTAGAGCTGGTAGCCCGTCCCACCACGTTTGTTACCAGAACATCATAACTTCCGGCATCGCTGGTCCTCACGCTTTCGATGGAGTAGCTGTTGTTCGTGGCCCCTTGAATGGGAAGCCAGTATTTACGCCACTGGTACTGCAGTGGCCCTGTTCCATAGGCTACCACGTTAAAGGTCAAGCTGTTGCTAAGCAGAATGCTCTCGTTCGTTGGGGACGTGATAATTGTCGCTGGCACCAATACGGTAAGTGTTGCGGCGGTGCTCACGTTCCATCCAGCCGGATTCCACACAACAGCATCATAAACCCCTGCGCTCCCTTCCGATATGCCGATCAATGTAAGCGTGGAGTTGGTGGCGTCCATCAGGTCGATACCCGCCTTTCGCCATTGATAGTTCGGGTTTGTGCCCGCCGCTGTAACACTGAAGCTGGCGGTAGTTCCTGCCAAGTTGGTTCTCGATAGCGGCTGTGTTGTAATCACAGGTGGTATCACGACTAACAAATGGGCTATGGTGCTGCTCGCGCTGGTTACGATGTTGCTCACCAGCACACTATAATCCGCATCATCTGCTGCCTGTGCGTTTGTGATCGTGAGAGATGTGCTGATAGCTCCTGGAATAGGTGTTGCGTTGCGCAGCCACTGGTAGCTTAGTGTGTCACCACCACCAGCAAGGATTGTGAAACTCACCGTGCCTCCCAGGTTGACGTTGGTTGATTGTGGCTGGCCGGTGATGGACACCGGTTGCACTACAGTCAGGATCACGGCTTCGGTAGTTGCCATGCCCCCGCTGTTGCTCACGACCAGCTTATATGCACCAGCGTCAGCAAATTGAACATTTGTGATGATGAAAGTTGAATTGGTCGCCCCAGAAACATCAACCCCATTCTTTCTCCATTGGAAGAATAGCGGAGCACCGGTGGCGACAACGGTAAAGTTAACGTCGCTGCCAAGTGAGACAGTTTGCGAGTGCGGGTGTTGAACAATCACCGGGGCTACGGCATAAATGGTCAGTGTGTTAGTCGCGCTT
This sequence comes from Verrucomicrobiota bacterium, assembly GCA_037130375.1. Taxonomy (GTDB): domain Bacteria; phylum Verrucomicrobiota; class Verrucomicrobiia; order Limisphaerales; family UBA8199; genus JAPLUA01. Next base: position 2,176 of record JBAXTC010001025.1, read on the forward strand.
CCCAGATAATTGGTGTCATTGATTGTGCCAATGACGATGTAGACACCCACGTCAGAGGGACATGTGCTTGACCAGTCGTAGCTGAGGCTCGCCAACAGATTGGATGGTGTTGTAGAGAAGGTGACACACTTGGCCGTGCCGTCGTACATTTGAGACAGGCCGATCAAAGCAACCAGCGCAGTG
>JBAXTC010001026.1:0-2353 GCA_037130375.1 Verrucomicrobiota bacterium
GTTTAATAATACTAAGCTTTGGCCAGGGTGTTGCCGAAGGCCATAATGAGCGCGGCTACAATCAGGACCGCGATGGCGGCGTACATCAATGTGCGGGGTTTGCCCTGGACCGCTCGCCATTCGCCGCTGATGAACCCGAGGCCCTGCCCACCGAGCATTTGAGCGGCTTGCTGAATTCCGAATCCAACGGACGCCCCGAGGGCGCCGACCAAAACCATGCCGCTGCCCATCAGAACAATGCCCACGGCCATGTTCAAGCCGATAATCGAGGCGAGGGCCAGTTCCTTCCAACTCTTGCCCAGCACATGCCAGGAGCGGTTTTTGGTCATCAACCAGGCCGGATACAGAATGTTGATGAGCGAGCCACCCAACAAGCCAACTGCCCATACGGAGAAGGTTGCGGACAATTCGCCGGCGCCCCTGGCTTTCATCGCTTCAACGATGGGGCCCTGGCTATAGACAAACGATAAGCTCATGCCGCAAGAGAGGACTCCGGCGATCACGGTCATCATCAGCCCTCCGAGAAAGCTGCCGCTGCGCTGTTCCGATTTCCGCATGACCTTGTCCCGGCCAAAGCCGGCCTTTGCGGCCAGGGCCACTCCGACGAGCATAACCCCCACGCCAGCCAACACCGCCAGACCTGCGGGTGATCCCAGGTTGGCCGCGTCCTTGAACAGACCCGAACCCTTGACGATCATCGGCAAGGTTACCCCAATGGAAACGCCCAACCCAGTGAGGATCGCCCCGGTGAGGGCGACGCCGATGCGCACGAAGCAGAGACCGCACAGGACGTTGGCGATGCCCCAGCCTGCGGCCCAGAGGTTGCCGGTGATGAGAATACTGGTTGGCACGCTGGCATAAGCCTCAAAAGGGTGAGGACAGCCAACCAGGGTGACGGTCCAAGGAATCAGGATTAGCCCAATGAACATCCCCACTATCCACCAGTGCTCAAACTGGAAGGTCTTCATCAGTTTCATTGGCCAGGCGCCGCTGCCAACCAGCAGCCCGGCCATGGCCACGACCAGGAGCCCGAGGATTTGTTGTGATGTCATAAAGAAGTATGGCGGAGAGATGATTAAACCCCCGGCACGTATCCCTTGCCGAACGTGGCCGTGGACTGAGTGCGAAAATCAGAGATCAAGGACATCAGAGAGGTCGTGCCGCCATCCGCAATGATGGTTTGGCCGACGATGTAGCCGGCGTCGTCGGAACAGAGAAACAGGGCGAGCTTGGCGATCTCCAGCTTCGACCCGGACCGGGCCAGCGGCACTTTCTCGGCAGCTACCTTGGCGGCATCATCGTCGTTGAACCCTGGGATGTTCTTATAATAGTTCTCCACGGTTACCCAGCCGGGGGCTATGGCGTTAACCCGAATGCCTTTGTGCGCCAATTCCACAGCCAACGCGCGCGTGTACGCAGCAATGGCCCCTTTGGTGCCGGCATAAACTGAATGCTCGGGCGCGCCGGAAACGGCGTGAATCGATGTGATATTGCATACGGCACCGCCGCCATGCTGAAGCATATCTCTGACGATGCGCTGGGTCAGGAAGAATTGGGCGCGGATGTTGACGTGGTAAAGCCGGTCAAACTGCTCAGGTATGACGTCCAGGAACGGTCGGTTGAACGTGATACCGGCATTGTTGACCAGGTAATCAATGCCCCCCAGGAACGAGACCGCTTGGTCTCCCAGTCTCACCGCTTCCTCCACGCGATCAAAATCCGCCTGAAATGCCTCGGCCCGCCGCCCCATTGCGCGAATTTCCGTGACGGCCGATTGCGCCCCAACGGTATCATGCGCGAAATGGAGAACGACGTCGGCTCCTTTTCGGCCAAACTCCAATGCGATCTCGCGTCCGATGCCAGTGCCGGAGCCAGTCACCAGCGCGCGTTTGCCAGCCATTTGTTGCACATTGTCCATAATCGATTTGGTGTTGTAGAGCGGTAGTAAAATAAAGGCGCCGGCATATCATCAGAACAACCGTGCAGCAAACCTCTCCCGAGGATCTTCTGATGCGCGGTTCGGAAGTGCGCCATAGTTCATTAAACGGATTACTGAACGCAGTTAACTCCACGGGCAAACAGCGCGCCTTCTTTTTTCGTTCGGATTCATCTCTTTTTTGGAATCAAAACTACCCTATCAGTGTGCGCATCTTAGATTTTTCGGAGCAAAGACAGGGGCGCAGACAGAATTGGTCGAAGCCTGCGATTTTATGGGAATCAAACCTAAAAACAGCAGTTGGAACCACGCATTTCGGATAACGCGGATAACAAATATTGCCCCATCCGTGCCATCCGTGCAATCCGTGGTCATATTCCCGCTCTGAGGGGAACGAGAGGAGAACCACGGATTACA
>JBAXTC010001027.1:0-2346 GCA_037130375.1 Verrucomicrobiota bacterium
ACGAAGGAGCCGAGGCGCTTTACCGTCGGGCCTTGGCAGGGAGGGAGAAAGCGCTAGGAGCCGAGCATCCGGACACTCTGAAATCGGCCTACGAACTAGGTTTGACATTATTACGTCGTCGCAAATGCGCTGAAGCCGAGCCGCTCTTGCTGTGCGAATTTACAGCGACCAAGGCTAGCGATGGTGAATTTTCCGATCCCGCGAAAGGCTCAGCTCTGACCTACGCCATGTGTTTGAAGAGATTGGGACGGCTTGATGAGGCCACAAATCTTCTGCGTAGTTATCTCGACAGTAATCGCGGCTATTTCCGTTACAACCTCGCCTGCTACGAATGCCTGTGTGGCAATGTGGAGCAATCCAAGCGCCTGATCGCCGAGGAAGTCGCCGCCAAGCCCGCCGCCCGCGAAGAAGCCCTCAAGGATGACGACCTGAAAGCCATTTGGGATTTCATCCGAAACCTGGCAGAAAACAAAGCCAAATGAAAACAGCGAACGCCAAACCGGAAGAATCCTGCACACTGGCATAATACTTTGATGTTGATCTGGTCAGCCGGGTCGGCTTGGTCAATTAGCATGAAGAAACCCACAGTTGCCCGTCAGTGGAGGGCGACTCGAACAAAAGCAAGAAAGCAAGCGAGCACGTTAGAGAAGAAACAAATCGATTATGACACCCCAATCCCATTTTATTAGACTAAAGTCTGGACGAAGGATACGACTAGTGAAGATTCTCCTATGGCGAACCTACGCCGGTCATCTGGCCGGGATTCCTCACCGGGAGATCAATAACCACTTGCTTGCCGAAGCCACGAAGATTGCGGCGAACAAACTGGCGACTGAAACGCCCGTGGCTTTAATCGAGCCGCGGCGACGCAAAATCAAAGGGCCGCTCTTTGGGAACAAGCATCCCGAAAGGCAGTATGAACGGCTGCCTGGCACGACTTGTTGCGCGGTTTTTGAATCCTCGAAACCAGTGAAGAGCGAAGCCGGAGACGGATCGATCCTGATAGTCGTATGGCTGCAGGATGATTGGGCAATGCCCATAGCGGCTGGCGTCTTGAAACTAATTCGCGGCCTTGACTGGGAGGCTCAAGCCAAAGACTGGCAGTTTTAGCCCCGGAACGAATTGATTCTGGCAATATGAACAACCAGGCTATGGTGGCACACTGCACGAGCATACTAAGAGGTAAGTGGCTTGCACTACAGTTCCCCTCGTTTTTGCGTGTTTTGCGCCTTTTCGCGGCTATTCCACTTGCTGGAGGCTCGGTTAAACCGGCATCCTTCGACCCAGGCGGTTGGAGTCATGGTCGGAGTCGGCTCACCCATGTTCTTCAACATAGCCCGCACCGGGGGGCTTTAGATGTGGTTTTGTGGAATACCTTCTTATCATAGCTGGCCTTGTGTTCGCCGTCGGTCTCGTGCAGACGTGGCAAGACGCTTCTTCGTCGGTTCGCCATCGGCCAACCCAGTCCACGCCCACAGCAGGAAGTTCCCGGCGCGAGGAAGTCGTCCGCTGTCCGGGTTGTGGTCAACGAAATCGGCTCCGGGAGGTTGACGCACTGTTCGAACTGCCGACCGCGCACGAAAAGCGGAAATTGAATTGCAGCAGCAAATGACCGGTGCCGACGCTATCCAAGCTGCGGTGGAAAAGTGGAGCCTGCCACGCGACACCGACTACTCGCTCGTTAACGACACTCAGAAGAGAACGCTTAATCCGTCGGATACGCTCGAAAAGGCCGGTGTCACGACGGGTGACGTGCTGGAGGTTCAGCCAGTGCTCGTCGCAGGGTCAGCGTCCAAGCGCTCAGCCAACTGCTTTGCGAAACGAACTGGTCCAACGCAGTTGCCTTCATTCAAAACAGTATGGCGGGGTTATCGGTTTACCTCTCAAAGCACTCCGAGCAAGCTATCGACTCCCATCTTGCGAGTGAGTGCGCTGAACTGGGCGGATTGCTGATTGGCCGCGTCTTCAGAGCACCCTTTGCAGTCGCATCCAGCTATCCATGGATAACGCTCGTCGAGAAAACCGTTCCCAGCATTGAATATCGCAACTCGTCCGTCTCTCTGAGGGATGAGCAAGCAATAGCGGTCGTGTGATTTGGGGTAGCCACGCCGGATCTTCCAATTCCGCACAAAAATTGGGGGATTGACGAATTGGGCCAAGAGAAGGTCTCGACTTGCCACCTCTTTGGGTTCCGAAAGGAAGCTGATGCGCATGGTAATTTAGGGCTTGGCTCCAAGGAGTTCGTTGGGACTGGGGAACTGGGAAATGGAATTTATTGTTTGGCCTCACCGGGCTCAGGGTGGTTTCAAGAAATCGTAGCCGCCGACGGCAGTCGGCGCTAACACT
>JBAXTC010001028.1:0-2340 GCA_037130375.1 Verrucomicrobiota bacterium
GCTGCAAGCCCAGACCAACTCGGTGATGACCGGCATTTGGTTCGATTATCCCGGCGGCGGCAGCGGCCCGGTGACCGTGCCGCTTTCTCATGCCGTTCAGTCCGTATTCTTCAAGTTGTCGCCGAAATGATGCGCGTGGAAGGAATACGAACCTCCAGCCGAAAACCGCAGGGTTTGCGGTAAAACTGTGGCGGGGAGTGCCATCCGTCGGCACTCCCCGTCTGCGCTTGTCAAAAGTATATAGACATGGCTCCAGGCCAGAACATCGAAGAGTTAACAACCAATTAGGATGCACAAAACCATGACTCAAAATGCCTTCAGAAAACCCGCCGCCAAAAGCCGGGCCATCCCCTCTGGATTTACTTTGATTGAGTTGCTGGTGGTGATCGCCATCATCGCCATTTTGGCGGCCCTGTTGCTGCCCGCCTTGTCCAAGGCCAAGTTAAAGACCCAAGGCATCAGTTGTATGAATAACCTGCGACAAATGAATCTCGGGTGGCGAATGTATCCCGATGATTACAGCGACTTGTTGCTCGCTTCATTGGACGTTTCTGCCGATCAAAAACGCGTGAGATGGGTCACGGGTAGTTTGGACTTTAACGGCGGTAATCTCAGCAATTGGGATGTAAATCAGGACCTCGCCAAGAGCCCCCTCATGCCGTATATCGGCAAAAAAGGTTACAGCATTTGGAAATGTCCCGCTGACATGGCAACCGTGGATGTGCCGGGCAAAGGGAAACTGCCTCGCGTGCGCAGCAACTCGATGAGTCAAGTGTTTGACATCGGAAGCTGGCTGCCCGCACCGCCATACCGGGTCTATAGGAAGACTTCCCAGATAGTCAATCCCGTCAAAACCTTTGTGTTCGTGGATGAACACCCGGACAGCATTAACGACGCCGCTTTTGCCATAACCATGTCGGAACCCGGTGGTTTTTCCTCATCCGCGAATATTGTCGATTTCCCGGCCAGCTACCACAACGGCGCTTGTGGCTTCTCGTTTGTCGATGGCCACTCTGAAATTCACAAGTGGCGTGGATCAAAGATCAAGGCCCCGACTTTGTACACGGGCACCATGCCGCTCAATGTGGCTGCTGGCGATTCGACGGCTGACGTCCAATGGATGTCCAGCGTGGCGACCGTCCGTCAATGATTGATAAAACGCACCCGCTTAATCGCAGCGCACGCCATAACCACAACCAACCAGCCGCCTAAGCAATTGCGGTCCACCAGTTTGTTTGCTTCTGACTGATTCGGCTCCTCATCTTCGCAGCCAGAGCATGCCTTTGAAACTTGACCACTAACCGCCTCACACACTCTTTTCAATCATGAAAACACTCCTATCCCTGTTCGCTGCGCTCTTTGTCGCCGGTCCTGGGCTGCCCGTGGCCGCTGCTGATTTTGCATCCGAATACGAACTGCTCCGCCATTTGCCGACCGCTGCGGTGTCAGGCATCATCACCAACACCGGCCTGCCGGACGCCCAAGGCTTTATCGGCTTCCATCAGCAGCACGGGAAATGGTTTGAAGCCGGCATGCAACGCGGCGGTTGCTGGATGTTGATCGGCGCAGTAGTCGCCGGTGACGAAAAGCGTGCCGACGAAGCCTGGAGGTCGATCGACACAACGTTCGCCCACCAAATCGAGGACGGCGGCTTTCTCTCCTCCCGGAAACCTGACGCCTCGCATGAGCCAACCCGGCCCGAGCGGGTCGAGACCGCCTTCTTCTATCTCCAGGAACTCGGCCACGCAATCCTCGTCGTCCAGGCGTCACCCATGGAAAGTCATTTCCATGACCGCATTGTCGCCCTCAAACCACGGATGCGCCGCGCATGTGCCTTCATTCAGTCCGGCTACGACGGCATCATCACCAAAGCGGGCCACACGGCCAACCGCATGTTCATCGCCGCCAAGGCCTTCGGCCTGTGCGGCGCGATTCTCAACGATGACGAACTCAAAGCATCGTCGCGGAAACTGGTCGCCGTCGCGATGGCACGGCGCGATGCGGACGGGGTGTTTATCGAAAACCGCGGTCGCGATTCCAGTTACAACGCAGTGTCCATTCTCATGGCCCAAGTGCTGGTTCTTTATCAACCCGACCCGGTGTTGGAGGCCGCGCTCGTCCGGGCGATGGCCTGGGAGCGCACGCGCATCCTGCCGACGGGCGAAGTCGAGGTCAAGGACAACACCCGCACTGGCGTGGGGAAAGAGGTCTTTATGGGCCATGCCAAAGAGGTCAACTACCACGAGGTCGCACTGGCACTCTGCTATTTCGGCATGATCCACCACGACCCGAGCGCGCTGGCGCTGGCGGAGAAGGTCGGCGCTTGGCCAGGTCGCGCCC
>JBAXTC010001029.1:0-2340 GCA_037130375.1 Verrucomicrobiota bacterium
GTCTTCGACTTATTGAGGCGTCGCCGCCATTGTCGTCGATTTTGCGTCGTTGTTCCGTTTCATTGCGCATCCACTTTCCTACGTCCCTTCGCTCCACGGTCGCGTTACGTGTCGCCGCACGGGTTCTGGTTGTTCGCAGCCGGGGCGGGAATATTTCCTGGATTTTGACCAGTTTCCTTGGTTTCGTCAGGCGACCCTGGACCAAATCTTCGCCGTCGAACTGCATCACGGAGAGCATCTTTACTCGCCGTTATTGGACGTGGACCTGGATTTGGACCGCATTGAGCATCCCGAACGATACCCCCTCGTCGCCAAAGGTGGAGAGGCATGGCGGACGATTGACCCACCGACCGGTCGCTAGCGTGGGGCATCGCCTCCACCAGCGTGAGACGCACCGCCTTGCCCAGTGCCCGTGCCACGCGCGCTACGGCGAAGATGACTCATGAGTTGATTGCGATCCCATATTTGGCTTAGCCTTCAGGCCAGGTGGGTTGAAACCCAAGGAACGGATAGCCGATTCGACTTTGGCCGCGTTTTCAATGCTCAGCCCAACCCAAATGTCCAAGTCGCCGGTGGTGCGGACATACCCGTGGTAAATCACGGCATAACCGCCGACGACCAGGTACTCAACCCCCTTTGAGGAAAGTGCGGACAACAACCGCTTGAATTCGGGCGGTAGAAGCATTGTAACCATAAGCAACTTGCCGCAACTGCTCGGCGGCAGCGAGTCGCTCAGCCGGCGTTTTGGAATGCCAGAAAACGCAGTCCTCCCGCTCCGCTTCTTGTCGGCTCAATAAGCGGACTACCGAGGCATCCACTGTGGCTGGGTTGACCTGCGCCATGCAGGTAACTTTATGCCGCCCTGCCATCCGGTCAAGACGGAAGCAGGAAAGGGGGTCAAAACCGTAGATTGGAATTCGAGTTGTGTGCATGGTTCGCTGGCTTTGGCAGGTTTGCCTTGGGGTTGTCCCTGGGCCAAATGGTGCATCAGCAACAACGTCGGCTTTTTCAGGCTGCAATACGCGCCGTAAGGCCGCAACTCCCGGGGAATTGCGACTGAGCATTCGGCCGCGGCGGCCTGTCCACGGCCGGTCGGGAACAGACCGAGGCTATTTCGCCTTGGCAGCGGAGTCTTGGTACTTTTTGAGCGTGGCTTCGAGTTCTTTCTTTAAGTCCTCGTTCTCGCAGGCGGCGACGGCTTTCTTCTGCTGGGCTATGGCATCGGCGACCTTGCCGGAAGTGAAGAGCGCATTGGCGTAGGTGTCAAGGATGGCGGCATCTTTGCCTTGGGATGCGTCCACCGCGGCTTTCGAGAGTTCCGTGGCGAGGGGGATATCGCGTTGCTTGACGGCTTCGTCGGTGAGAATGGTCCAGGCGAACTCATTCAGGGTCTGCGGGTCTTGAAGCTTTAATTCACGGAGCTGCCTGGCCAGGGCGGCGGCCTCTTTTTTGTCACCGTTTTTGCCGATGGCGGCGGTGTATTTTTGAAAGATCTGCCCGGCTTGCTGGCTGCCTTTGTTGCGCGTGGCGGCCTGCTTCAACTCGGCTTTGATGGCGTCGAAATTCATTTCCTTGGGCGCGGCGGCCTTAGCGGCGGCTTCCAGCTTCTCAATTTCGGCGGCGTCAGCGCCGGCAAAGAGCGCCTTTTGATACGCTTGCATGGCGGCGGAGAACTTGGCGGATTGCAGGATTTCCGCGGCATCGAGCTTCTCGCCGCCGGGGGTAATGCCGCCAAGTTCCTTGTCGAGCGCTTCGAGTTCCATGGCTTCCTTCCGCAACTCCGCTTCGTCGCCGCCTTCCATCGCTTTTCGGTAAAAGGCTTCGACTTTTTTCCCCGCTTCGGAACGCTTCTTTGCTTTTTCAATGTCGAACTTCCCCGCCGCGACCTCCTCCAGGGCCTGCTCCAATCCGCTGGCCGGATGGCCGATCCAGACGATCTTGCCCTGCTGCACGAGGAAAGCCGCTGGAATGCCATTTTGGTCAGCGGCTTTCATCCAATTATCGGCCATAAACGCGTCTTCGGTGTCCATCGCGACGTGGTAATCCATTTTGTCGCCCATTTTCTCCACGAACTTGGCGACGGTGGCGTCCTTGTCCGCGCCCCGTTCCCAGACATCCATGCCGATGAACGTCACCTTGGTGAATTTGTGCGCCATCTCGGTGAGGTGCGGAATGCTGACGCGGCACGGACCACACCAGGTCGCCCAAAACTCGACGACGTAGGTCTTGCCGGCATCCAGCTTCGCGACGGCGTCGCCTTTGACCCACTTGGATGCCTTGATCGCGGGCGCGGCGTCGCCAACAGATAGCGAGGCGGCGGTAGTGGAGAGGGCGAGGGTG
>JBAXTC010000103.1:0-15270 GCA_037130375.1 Verrucomicrobiota bacterium
CGGGTCTCAACCCACTTTGGATCGTGGATTCCCCTTCTTGAACTTCTTCGATGGTATCGAACCGTTCGATGTGGGATATGATGCGCTGGATTTCCTGGGGGCTGTAACCCAGGCGGCGCAGCGCTTCGGGCACCGTGCGATTCACGATATTCAGCGTGCCGCCACCGGCCAGGAGTTTGTATTTGACCAGAGCGATGTCGGGTTCAATCCCGGTGGTATCGCAGTCCATGAAGAACCCAATGGTGCCGGTTGGGGCCAGGACGGTGACTTGCGCGTTGCGGTAGCCGCTGGCGCGGCCTCGCTCGATGGCTCCTTCCCAGGAATTGCGCGCCTCTTCTTTCAAATAATTGAATTCCTGGCTCGGTTGAATTCCCTCGACTGCGTCGCGGTGCTGCTTAATGACTGAGAACATGGATTCGACGTTGTCCTGGGCGAGCGGTTTAGCCACGTGCGCGCAGCTCGCGTTACGATAGCCCTTGAAGGTTCCCATGACGTCGGCAATGTTGGCTGATTGCACGTAGGAGTGGCCGGTCATGATGGCGGTGATAGCGCCAGCCAGCGCACGACCCTCGTTCGAGTCGTAAGGCAACCCGTAGCTCATGATGAGCGAGCCGAGGTTGGCATAACCGAGGCCCAAGGTGCGGAAAATATGGGAATTCTCGGCAATTTCTTTGGTCGGATAGCTTGCGTTATCGATGAGGATGTCCTGCGCGGTGATAAAGATTCGCACTGCGGCCTTGAACCGTGCGACGTCGAAAATACCATCTTCGCGTTTGAACTTTATGAGGTTGAGAGACGCGAGATTACAGGCCGTGTTATTGATAAAAACGTATTCGGAACACGGATTGGTGGAGTGGATCGGCTCGGTGCCTTTGCAGGTATGCCATTTTTGAACTGCGCCATCGTACTGCAAACCCGGGTCGCCGCAGGTCCAAGTGCCTTCCGCAATCTTGCGCAGCAGGGTGCTGGCGTCTTTCTTTTGGAGGGGCTGGCCGGTAGTAATCGACCGGGTCCACCACTCCTTGCCTTCCATGGCGGCAACCATGAAGGCGTCACTGACACGCACGGAAAGGTTCTCGTTCTGATACATGACGCTGCCGTAAGCGTCACCGTTGTAGGAGCCATCGTAGCCCTGTTCGATGAGCGCCCAGGCTTTCTTCTCCTCCTTCATCTTGGCTTCGATGAATTCCTCGATGTCGCCGTGCCAATCGCGCAGGGTATTCATCTTGGCGGCACGGCGCGTTTTCCCGCCCGATTTCACCACGTTAGCGACCTGATCATAGACTCTCAGGAACGACAACGGGCCGCTCGGGCGGCCACCGCCGCTGAGCTTCTCTTTGCTTGAGCGGATGGGTGAAAGATCGGTGCCGGTGCCGGAACCGAATTTGAACAACATTGCCTCGCTGTGAGCCAGGCGCATGATCGACTCCATGTTGTCCTCGACCGACTGGATGAAACAGGCGCTGCATTGGGGGTATTCGTATTGGGTTTTTGCCCGCTCGGCGCGGCCATTTTTTCGATGGTAAAACCAGTTGCCACGGCTCGAAGAATTGCCCACGCCATACTGGTGGTAAAGCCCGACGTTGAACCAGACGGGCGAATTAAAGGCGCCGTATTGGTTCAGGCAAAGCCAGGTCATCTCGTCATAGAACACTTCTCCGGCCGCCTTGGTGAAGTAGCCGTCTTTGATTCCCCAATCCGCAATGGTTCGGCAAACACGCTGGACGAGCTGGCGCACGGACGTCTCGCGCTCGGGCGTGCCTTGTTCGCCGTAAAAATACTTGGAAACCACGACTTTGGTCGCCAGCGCCGACCATGTCTTTGGCACCTCGACATTTTCCTGCTTGAAAATGACATTGCCCGCTTCGTCCTTGATTTCGGTGGTTCGCCGTTCCCACTCGAGCTGGTCGAACGGATTGGTTTTCGGATCACTGAAAGTGCGTTGGATACTCAAAGTTTTCTTCGCCGAAGGAGTTTCGCTCCTGGCAGCGCGAGTTGCGGTTGCCGTTGGGGTCCGACGGCGGCCCTGAACAGGGGCGCCAATTGTAACTGGTTCACTGACATCAACAATCATGGTTTTGCCTTTTCACATACTCCGCCGTCTGTCCGGTTGACCGGGTTTCAACAAGAGACGCGGCAGATTTGGTTCAAATTCTTCGTTTTCTTAAACATTCTGGCCTCTCCTCGAGGTCCTTCAATTACCCCATTAGTTGGGGCACACCGCTACCTTATCCACCATATATGGGGGGAACAAGGAAAAACTCAAAAATATTTACGCAAACGTTATTCCCCTATAAAAAGGGCAGGAACGTGATGCGAAAGCATCCGATTTGAAGACCTATTCACACCGGTACACAACCCGGGAGTGAACAAAAAGACGGCTGTTCAGCGTGCGGATTTCCTATGCGGAGATTTGAATTTCCGGACTGGCTCGATGGTTTTTGGGCGGGGTTTGGGCACCAGAATGACTGGGCATCCTTCGTAGCCGAAGGCGGCGCGCATCTGGTCTGCGAGGTATTTCTTGTATAGGCTCGAGAAAAGCTCGTCTCGGTTGACGAACAGGAGGAACGTCGGCGGGGCCTGCCGCACCTGGGTGGCGTAAAAGAATCTCAACCGGTGCCCCAGTTCACTGACAGGCTGGCGGCGGTCCACAGCATCCCGGATGGTGCGATTCAGGATGGCGGTCGGAATCGTCTGCCGCAATTGCGCGGCGACGTAGCGCACGGCTTCCAGAAGGCGATCCAGGTGAAACCCGGATTTGGCCGAGGTGAAGATCACGGGCGCGTAGTCGAGGAAGAACAACCGCTCCTGCACCCATTGACCAAACTCGGAGAGGGTCGTCATCACGTTGGGCGCGTGTTTGGCTTCCTTCTTCTGGCGGCGCCCAATTTCCTCTTCACGCGCCTGGCGGACTGCTGCGTTCATCAAGTCCCATTTATTTATCACCACGATGCAGGCTCTGCGTTGCTCGACGATCTGGTCGGCAATCTTCTTGTCCTGCTCAGTGATCCCGGCTTCGGCGTCCATGACCAGAACCGCAATGTCGCAGCGGGCGATGGATTCCTCGGCGCGTTTGACGCTGAAAAACTCGATTGAATCATCGACCCGCCGGGTTTTGCGCAAGCCAGCGGTATCAATGAGCACGTAGGACTGCCGCACTCCCTCCGTTTCGACTTCAAAGGGCACATCCACCGAGTCACGAGTGGTGCCGGGAATTGGGCTGACCACGACGCGTTCGGAGTTTGTCAGTGCGTTGATGATGGACGATTTGCCGACATTAGGGCGGCCGACGATGGCGAGTTTGAGCGGACCGAGGGGGAGCGTGGTCACGGATTCCTGCTCGCCAGCAGCACTACTGGGGTCTTCTGACGACTGAGGGCTGACGACGGGCAGCAGCGCCATTGCTGCATCCATCAGCGGTTCGATGCCGTCGCCGTGAATGGCGCTCACGGGAAAAGTCTTATCGAAACCGAGTTCCGAGAATTCCAATGCCCCGGTCTCGGCGCGGTAGGTATCCACTTTGTTGACCGCGACCAGCACCGGTTTGGCGCTGTGTCGCAAGCGGGCGGCAGCCTCACGGTCCAGCGGCACAACCCCTTCCTGCACATTCACTACGAGGATGATGACATTGGCGGCTTCAATGGCGATTCCCACCTGCTCCAGCGCCGCCTTGATGATTACATCGTCCGCTTTTTCCCGGCGCAGCAGACCGATGCCACCTGTATCCACCAGCGTGAATGGCTGTCCGTGCCACTCGCCTTCGGCGCTGATTCGGTCGCGCGTGACGCCGGGCTGATCATGGACAATGGCGATGCGCCGGCCGACGATGCGGTTAAACAAGGCCGACTTCCCAACGTTCGGGCGACCAACTATGGCAATTAAACCGGGCATCCGCAAAACCTTTCAAAGGCGCCGCCGAAGAGGTCCATGACATCCCGTTCGATCTCGGTGCGAGTGGCCTGCCAGCCAGTTTCTGCCAAGGTCAAGTATTTATCCACCAATACCTGGGCGATGATGCGGCGGGAGTGCTGCCATTTGTAGATAATCTGGTCCAGAACGCGGGCGTCGGAATGCTGGGGCGTGAAGCTCAAACCGAGCATTTCGACCCGCAATCGCGTGATTTCATCGATCAGCAGCGGCACATTCGTGAACCACCAGCAGCCAAAGATGTGCAGATTGCGGAACTTGCGGGCCAACACGCACAATTCGTGCTGATTCTCACGGGCGAGCACGGTAGTCATAAACTTGTTATCGGGGAAGCTGGCGCAGAGGTTTTGGAGCGCCGCAAGGTTGCTCAAGCCGACACCGTCGCCGGCCAGTTTCAATTGCGGGTTTACCGCCCGCCTGACGCCAGGCATCAAGGCGAAAGGCAGCCCATGCTCACGGCAATGCGGCAGGACAGCCTGCTCGATCAGTTGCGTCGTGATATTCCTGGCGGGGAACTCAAAATCTGGCGAGAGGGAGACCATCACATAGCACGCGCCCATGCGTTTTGACCAGTCGGCCAGGAACCGCCGCACCGCGTCAAAAGACTTCTGTGTCGGGGCTTTGGCATCCACTTTGTAGCCCCAGCGTGCGAGCCGAGCGGCGGTCTCCGGCCAGGCCACCAGCAGTGGGTCAATCCGCAGCGCAGCGGGGAATCGTTCATCCCGGCGGAATCCCTTCTCCCACACCGGCCGCTCGAGGTCGTCAAAGGGCGAATTGGTCATGTAGATCTTTCGCACACCGGCCAACTCCATACAGCGGGTGATATGTTTCTCGACTCGCTGGCCTGCAAACCACGCCCGCACCGCCGGCAAGTCGCGCTTCTTCACGTCCAGCCCCAGGGCATGGAGAGTGGTCAGCACCCCGCGGCACGCTTCGGAAATGGGCGAGTGCCGGATGAACAGCGCGTCCCAAATCAGGTCCGCCTGTTGGGTCTTTGACAGCAGCCAAAACTTCTCGTAAGGCAAATCGAGATACCGAAACGACTCGGCGACGAGGTAGTGATAAACCAGCAAATCGTCGATGCCCCAGAGCAACAGGCCCTTGAAAGCCGGGTCGTAGAGGTGCGTGTGGATATCGGTGACCGGCGTGGACATGGTAATGTCCTCGATCTGCCTGGCGAACGAGGCACGGCCGGCTTCCGCAAGGAGTGGTTTCACGGTCAATACCGATAGTGGTCGGCCTTGTAAGGACCATCCACGGGCACTCCGATGTACTCCGCCTGTTTTTTGGTGAGCTTTGTGAGCTTGACGCCGATTTTTTTCAAATGCAGGCGCGCCACTTCTTCATCGAGCTTCTTGGACAGGCGATAGACCGCCGGCTTATACTTTTCGCGGTTGGTGCAAAGATCGAGCTGTGCGAGCACCTGATTGGTGAAGGAGTTGGACATCACGAAACTGGGATGGCCTTCGGCGCAGCCGAGGTTGACCAGACGGCCTTCGGCAAGGAGGTAGATGCTGCGGTCGCCGGGCACGTCATAGCGGTCCACCTGCGGTTTGATGTTCAATCGCGACACGCCCTTGGCGTTGTTAAGCCGGTCCACCTGGATTTCGTTGTCGAAGTGGCCGATATTGCAGACGATTGCCTGGTCCTTCATCTTGAGCATGTGCTCCAAGGTGATGACGTCGCGATTGCCCGTGGTGGTGACGTAGATGTCGGCTTCCCCAAGCGTTTCGTCAATGGTGGTGACCTCGAAACCTTCCATAGCGGCCTGGAGCGCGTTAATGGGGTCGATTTCGGTTACGATCACCCGGGCGCCAAACCCGCGCAGGCTGTGAGCGCTGCCTTTGCCGACGTCGCCGTAGCCGCAAACGCACGCGGTCTTGCCAGCAATCATCACCCCGAGGGCACGTTTCAAACCGTCTGCCAACGACTCACGGCAACCGTAGAGGTTGTCAAACTTCGATTTGGTGACCGAGTCGTTGACGTTAATAGCGGGCACGAGGAGTTTGCCGGCCTCGAGCATCTGGTAGAGACGGTGGACGCCGGTAGTGGTTTCTTCGCTGACACCCTTCCAGTCTTTGACCACCTGGCCAAACCAGCCGGGTCTCTCCTTCGCGCAACGTTTGAGAAGGTTCTTGATGACCTGTTCCTCGTGGCTGTCGCTGGGCGAGCTGACCCAATCGCTGCCATGTTCCATTTCGTAACCTTTGTGCAGCAGCAACGTGGCGTCTCCGCCGTCATCGACGATAAGTTGCGGGCCTTTGCCGCCAGCGTGCGTCAAGGCGGCCAGCGTGTAGTCCCAGTATTCCTCGAGCGATTCGCCTTTGAACGCGAACACGGGAATGCCGACTTTCGCAATCGCGGCGGCGGCCTGGTCCTGGGTGCTGAAGATGTTGCAGCTTGCCCAGCGCACGATGGCGCCGAGATCGATGAGCGTTTCAATAAGCACCGCCGTCTCGATGGTCATGTGCAGCGAGCCGGTGACACGGACCCCGTTCAGCGGCTTGGCTGTGCCATGTTTCTGGCGGATGGACATGAGTCCGGGCATTTCCTGCTCGGCGACGGAGATTTCTTTGCGGCCCCATTCAGCGAGGCTGAGGTCCTTGACCTTGTAGTCGGTTGTAGTGCGCGCCTTGCCATTGGCAGACGCGGTTTTCTTTCCGTTGCTTTTAGTTAAAACAGGCATGGGATTTAATTATTAGAGATTAGTAGTGGATCAGGCTTTAACCAGCGCGGCCGCTTTTTTCAAAGTGGCAGCCGCGACCGCCGGTGCGGACTTGCCGACGGCTTTTTTCAACTCATCGACTTTGTCGGTTTTCTCCCAAGTAATATCGGGATCGTTCTTGCCAAAGTGGCCGTAGTTGGTCGTCTTCAAATAGATCGGGCGAAGCAGGTTGAGCTGCTTGATGATGGCGGCTGGCTTGAAGCTGAACACGGCGCAAACCGCGCGCTCGATTTCTTCGTCGCTCACGACGCCGGTGCCAAATGTGTTGACACAGACGGAGACCGGGTCAGGAAAACCGATGGCGTAGGCGAACTGAATCTCGGCGCTCGAAGCCAGCCCCGAGGCAACGATGTTCTTGGCCACATAACGGCCCATGTAAGCCGCGCTGCGGTCCACCTTTGACGGGTCCTTGCCGCTGAACGCGCCGCCGCCGTGACGGCCCATGCCGCCGTAGCTGTCCACGATGATCTTGCGACCAGTCAGCCCGGTATCGCCCTGAGGCCCTCCGACGACAAAGCGGCCCGTCGGATTGATAAGGTATTTCGTCTCATCTGTGAGCAGCTTTTTGGGGAGCGTCTTCTTGATGATTTCCTCGATGCAAAACTCCTTGATGGTGGCATGGTCAACATCCGCGCTGTGCTGGGTGGAGATGACGACGTGGGTGATCGCCACCGGCTGGTCGTTGACATAGCGGACCGAAACCTGGCTCTTCGCGTCCGGTCGCAGCCATTTGACTTTGCCGCTCTTGCGAATTTTGGTAAGCGCGCTGCCCAGTTTGTGGGCATACATGATGGGCGCGGGCATCAGTTCGGGCGTTTCATTGGTGGCGTACCCGAACATCAGGCCCTGGTCCCCTGCCCCTTGCTCCGCCGTTTCTTTGCCCTTGGCCTTCCGCGCATCGACCCCTTGCGCAATGTCGGGGCTTTGCGAGGTAATCGCGTTCATGATAAGCACCTTGTCCGCGTGAAACACGTCGTCATCGTGCGTATAACCAATGTCGCGAATGGCCTGCCTCGCAATCTCGTTAAAGTCGAGCTTCGCCTTGGTGGTGATTTCACCCCCAACCACCACAAGGTTACTCTTCGCGTAGGTCTCGCAGGCGACCCGGCTGTAAGGGTCTTGCGCAAGGCACGCGTCCAACACGGCATCGGAAATTGTGTCACAGACTTTGTCCGGGTGGCCTTCGCCAACCGATTCCGAAGAGAAAATGAAGTTCTTGCTCATTATAGATATTCGTATTGCGTTAGAATGTCATATTGACGTATCAGGATAAGATGATACATCATTTTCCGAAGTCGTCAACAGCGATTTCAGGAAATCATCAATCACCGGCGAACATGTCTGCCACTCTCAAATTCCTTCGGGCGTTATCCGACCCCACGAGGCTGCGCATCGTGGCCTTGTTGGAAAAGGACGAACTGTCGGTAAATGAGCTGCAGGAGATCACCCGCATGGGGCAGTCCCGCATCTCGACGCACCTCGGCCTCTTGCAGGATTCCAGCCTGGTGCAGTCGCGACGCGAAGGGAAACGGACATTCTACAGGCTGACGCCTGCGGCCAACGGGGTGCTGGGCGAGTTCATCCAACTGGCGATTCGCGGGGCCAGAGAATTACCAGAGCACGGCGGCGACCAAATCAACTTGAGGCGGATTCTGGGTCGGCGTCGCGAGCAGGCGCAGGTTTATTTCAATCAAGTGGCAGGGCGGTTCGACCGGATTTACGGTCCCGGCCGCTCCTGGCAGGCATTTGGCCACCTGCTGCTGCAGATTCTGCCGCCACTGGTGGTGGCGGACCTTGGTTCAGGCGAGGGCTTGCTCGGCGAATTGCTCGCCCGTCGCTGCAAGAAGGTCATCGCGGTCGATAATTCAGAAAAGATCGTTGCCTACGGCGCCGCGAAGGCGCGGAAGAACAATCTGAAGAATCTGGAGTTCCGGCTTGGGGATTTGCAGAATCCACCGGTCGAGCCAAAGAGCGTGGACCTGGTCATTCTTAGCCAGGCGCTGCATCATGCCGAGGAACCAGCCAAGGCAATTGCCAGCGCCTACAAAATGCTCAAGACGAGTGGGCAGATCATGATTCTCGACCTGGCCAGCCACAACTTCGAGAAGGCTCACGAACTCTACGGCGACCGCTGGCCCGGCTTTGCGGAAAGTGACTTGCACCGCTGGCTCGAAGCGGCAGGCTTCAAGAAGATCGAGGTCAACATCGTGGCCCGGGAAGAACAACCACCCCACTTCGAAACGGTGCTGGCGAGTGGCCAACGTTAGTTTTTTCGTTGGGGCGCACCCGCGATTTCTGTTTCCTTCCCAGTTAGCCGATGCCACAATTCATCCGGTTTCCGATGACATCCAATCCTAAAGCCATGAACCGCCTTCGATCACTTCTGGGTTTCCTGTTTTTGACCGCGCTGATGTTCGCGCCTCGGGTCAATGGTGTGGCGCCAGCGCCCGGTGAACTTGATGATGCCCGCCAGTGGGCCGCTGCCAGGTTTGAAGGGAAACCAGCGGCCCGGAAAACCGAGCCGGCCTTGCTGGTGTTGGCCAATAACGACGCCGTGCAACGAAACGGGCGCGCGGGCAAGCCGCTCCGCCTCGTCGAGACGGAATACACCCATGGCCTTTTCTGCCATGCCTTCAGCAAGATCATCGTCCGCCTGCCCGGGCCAGGCCGGACCTTTAGTGCCACCGTTGGCGTGGACAGCAACGAACAAACCAGCGGTGGGCGCGGCAGCGTGGATTTTTCCCTGAGCGTCGGCGGCCAAGAGAAGTTCCGCTCCGGCATCATGCGCGAAGGGATGGCTGGCAAGTCCGTCAGGGTGGACGTGGGCGGCGCCAGCGAGTTTACCATTCAAGTGGATGAGACGCCGGACGGCATCTCCTGCGACCAGGCTGACTGGGCGGACGCCAAAGTCACGCTGCAGGACGGCCGCGAGATTTGGCTGGCGGATTTGCCTCTCACGGAAGAAACGCAGGGCAAACTCTTCACGGCCGGGCCTCCCTTTTCGTTTGTTTTCAACGGCCAGCCATCGAGCGAGTTGCTCAAGCAATGGAAGCTGGAACGTATCTCGAGGCAAGTGACCGACGGCGAGTCGCCCGCCCAATCAACCGCGCACGGCAGGACCGAGCACACGCTCACATGGACCGACCCCATTAGCGGCTTTCAACTGCGCTGCGTGGCCCTCGAGTACCACGACTTCCCCACCGTCGAATGGACCCTCTATTTCAAGAACACGAGCACAAACGCCACACCGATTCTCGAGAAGATACAGCCGCTGGACATTGAAGTGGATCGCGCCGCCAGCGGTGAATTCCTGCTGCATCATAATGTCGGCTCCCCCGCCAACGGCGACGACTATGCCCCTTTGGAAACGCCCCTTGGACCGCGCGCCACCAAGCGCCTGGGTGCCAGCGGTGGCCGGCCCACCAACTCCGACTGGTCCTATTTCAACCTTGATATGGTCGGGCACGGTCTGATTGTCGCCGTTGGCTGGCCGGGGCAGTGGGCGGCTGAGTTGACGCGCGACGGCGAACGCAGCCTGCGCCTGCGCGCCGGTCAGGAACTGACCCATTTCAAGCTCCTTCCGGGCGAGGAAGTCCGCAGCCCGCTCATTGCGCTCCAGTTTTGGAAAGGCGACTGGATTCGCGCCCAAAACATTTGGCGCCGATGGATGATGGCATATTCGATGCCCCGGCCTGGCGGCAAGCTGCCCGAGCCGCAACTCCTGGCCTCCAGTTCGCGCCAATACGACGAGATGATCAACGCCAACGAAACCAACCAGATCATGTTCATCAACCGTTACCTGGCGGAGGGCGTCAAACTGGATTACTGGTGGATGGACGCCGGCTGGTACGTTAACCATGGCGGGGGTTGGCCTCGAGTCGGAACCTGGGAGGTGGACACCAACCGTTTTCCACACGGCTTGCGCGCCGTGTCTGACCACGCCCACAGCAATGGAATAAAGGCCCTGGTTTGGTTCGAACCGGAACGCGTCACGGCAGATACCTGGCTGACTCGCAACCATCCCGAATGGGTTCTCGGCGGCGCCAAAGGCGGGTTGTTCGATCTCGGAAACGGCGAGGCGCGCGCCTGGCTCACTGAACACATCGACAAACTCCTCACCGAGCAAGGCATCGACCTGTATCGCCAGGATTTTAACATGGACCCGCTCGATTTCTGGCGCAATAACGACGCGCCCGACCGGCAGGGCATCACCGAAATCAAGCACGTTACCGGCTACCTCGCCTACTGGGACGAACTCCGTCGCCGGCATCCGAATATGCTGATTGATTCTTGCGCCTCCGGTGGCCGTCGCAACGACCTGGAAACGATGCGCCGGGCCGTGCCGCTCTGGCGCAGCGACTACGCCTTCGAGCCTATCGGGCATCAAGGCATGACTTACGGCATTTCCCTTTGGCTTCCGTATCACGGCACCGGCACCATCGCCGCGCACAACGCACCGTATTACGGAAGCGGCCTCACCCCCGTCGAGCCTTATGCTTTCTGGAGCAATGTGTCGCCCAGCCTCGGCCTCGGCATTGATTTCCGCGTGAAGGAAATCGACTACGCCGCACTGCGCCACATCATCGGCCAATGGCGCGAAATCAACCCCAACTATTACGGTGATTTTTACCCGCTCACGCCCTGGAGCCGCGACGACAAAGCCTGGATCGCCTGGCAGTTTGACCGTCCGGAACAGGGCCAGGGCATGGTCCAAGCCTTCCGCCGCCATAACAGCTATTACGAGTCCGCCCGTTTCAAACTCGCCGGACTGCGCCCCGAAGCGCGTTACCGGGTCACCGACCTCAACGGCTCCGCGCCCAAAGAAATCGCCGGTCGTGAGCTAATCGAAAAGGGCCTTTCGGTTTCCCTGCCTGACAAGCCGGCCGCCGCGGTCCTCGTTTACCAACGGCTAACCGAGAGCCGTTAAGGCTTTCAGCACGCGCGCGGCTCCAACTCCTCCTCCCATCTTCGCTTGCTTGCGCCGTCGCCGTTCAACATGAGCCTTCCCGGAGAAAGCGACCGGCCTGCCTCTGCACGGACGGAGGGAGGTCTCTCCGAGTTGGTTCATTCCTGGCGTTACTTTTTTTGGCTGCTGGGCCTGGTGCTGATCGTCGGGCTGTTTTTCGCCGAGGAGAACTGGCGCGGACAATGGGCTTGGAATAGTTACAAGCGAGCAATGGCCGCGCGGGGTGAGCCGTTGGAACTTTCAGCCTTTGTGCCGCCAAAGGTGCCCGACGACAAGAACTTCGCCATGACGCCTTTGCTGGCGCCGCTTTTTGAGTTCCTCCCGGGCATGTCGCCCGGCGTCAGTCCGCTCAGCGGCATTGGCCTCTTCGCTTCAAATTACGATGTGGCCTCGCGGGAGTTGAACGTGTCGAAGGCGGTCCGCTCCAATTCCTGGGTCAAGGCACAAACCGATTTACCCGCCTGGTATGCGGCGTTCCTGAACTCGACCAACAAGCTCGCCAAACAAAAAGTCGGATTGGCGGCCACCAATTTCACCGTCCATGAGGCGGCGCTCGGCGTCCTGGCCATGCTCTCGGAGGCCGACCCGGTGTTCGAGGAACTTCAGGCGGCGAGCAACCTGCCCTTCTCGCGCTTCAATCTCCACTATGAGGACGAGAACCCGGCCGCCATCCTATTGATGCATCTTTCCGTGATGAAACGTCTAACCCAGGTGCTGGCGCTTCGCGCTTGCGCCTCCCTCGCCGCCCGCCAGACCAACCAGGCGTTCGAGGACACCAAACTCCTGCTCTGCCTGACGGAGGTGTGCAAGGATGAACCCTTCCTCATTTCTCAACTGGTTCGCATCGCACAACTGAACATCGCCATGCAACCCATCGCCGAGGGGATAAGCCTATGGTCCGAGCCGCAACTGCGATCATTGCAGGCGAGACTCGCGCGTGTGGACTTTTGCGCCGATACCCAACGCGCTGTGGGTGCCGAGCGATACTGGAGCAGCGCGATAATCGAATACGTCCGCCGCTCGCCTGGCAAGCTCGACATGCTCGCGGGCATGACTGGCACGCAGCAATCCGGATTCGATCTGGCGGCTGTGTTGATGTGCTTGGCGCCGAGCGGCTGGTTCGATTTCGAACAACTCAATTGCAGCCGGATGACCGACGAGTGCCTCTTGCCGATGTTTGATGTCACTGCCCGCAGAATCAGTCCGCACCTCAGTCAGAAGTCGGAACAATGCATGGCGAAGCTGGCCAATCGTTCATTAAGCAGCTTGTATTTCCAGCACCTTTACTTCGCCAGGCTCCTGCTCCCGGCGACTTCCCGGACGGCTCAGAAAGCCGCGTTTGCCCAAACAGCCGTTGACTGCGCCCTCCTCGCCTGCGCGCTCGAACGCTATCGTCGGGAACACGGCCAATTCCCCGAATCACTCACCGCACTCCAGCCGCAGTTCATCCAAAAGCTCCCGCACGATATCATCAATGGCGAGCCACTCAAATACCACCGCTCTGAATCGGGTCAGTATGTCTTGTATTCGGTGGGTTGGAACGAGGTTGACGACGGAGGAGCCGTCGGCGTGGCCAAGTCGGGAGAAGAGAACTCGATTGCACAAGGAGATTGGGTTTGGCGGTGAGGACGAAAGGGGGAATCCATGACGTGGCAAACCGTGATGGCCGGGCCATGCTTCCAATTCCAACTCACATTCCTCAATATGACCAATGCTTTGTCATTTGTCGAACCGTCTCTTTCATGGCGCATCGGCCCCTGCCACCTGCCAACACCATCGGGGTTAAGCCAAAACCCAACACCCAAATCCTCGCCTAAGAAATCAAAAACACGCTTTTGCTCAACGGAGTCGGGG
The DNA here is from genome assembly GCA_037130375.1 of Verrucomicrobiota bacterium. GTDB lineage: Bacteria > Verrucomicrobiota > Verrucomicrobiia > Limisphaerales > UBA8199 > JAPLUA01. Next base: position 13,473 of record JBAXTC010000103.1, read on the forward strand.
TTCTCATTATGCGTGCCAACATAGAATTTGTATGGAATGCCAAAAGCGAAGGAATGCCCGTCCAGCTCAGCTTTGCTCAACGTAACTATTTTTCGCGCGAGGATCATGGCAGCAAATACCGAGTTGACAGCTTTGGCTCCCTTCGGTAAGATGGTGTTCTAATGACTGAAAACGAGAAGTAATTTTCCTCTACCCACGGAGCGTCAAACGAGCGGGTGCGCTCAAAACAAATTCTGTCAGTTTAGTTAGCATGAAACCGCGTCTCTATCTCGAAACCACCATCCCAAGTTATTTGGTGGCGCGGCGGAGCCGGGACTTGCGCCTTGCGGCGGATCAGGAGACCACGCAGGAATGGTGGGAAGAGCACCGTCAGAATTACGAACTCTTCATTTCCGAGTTCGTGCGCGTGGAAGTGCATCGCGGTGATGCGCAGGCGGCGGCCGCGCGTCTGGCATTTCTGGATGGAATTCCCCTGCTGCCCGAACCTCAATCAGCGACCGAACTCGCCGAACAAATCCTTGCGACCCGGCTGATTCCACCGCCAGCCGCGCTGGATGCCTCGCATATCGCGATGGCCACCGTCCACGGGATGGACTATCTGCTCACTTGGAACTGCAAACACATTCACAATGTCGCCATCATCCGTCAGATTGAGCGGCTCTGCGAACGACAGGGTTACACCTGCCCCATCATTTGCACGCCGAACGATTTGATGGATACTTGAGCCATGAAAGAAAACGAAATACTGTCTGAGATTCACCGCATTCGGGAAGACATCGCACGCGAATGTGGTTATGACGTGAAAGAGATTTTCCGGCGTATGCGGGTGCAAACTGAACAATTGAAAGCCGAAGGCTGGCAGGTCGTCTCTCCCGCGCCCCGCGAAAAGGAAATCGCCTGCTCGCTGCGCGAAGAACCGCCCAAACAGCAGTAAGGACAACCCCCTGAAAGAATCCCCCCAAGCCAGAATTCGCGCATTGATCCCCGGAACCCACGGTCTTTTCGCAAGTCGCTGCATGGCAATTGTTTGGGCGATGCTCCATGGGGGTTCCTGCGGAAACGCGGGTAGTGCGTCGAGCAGTTACTGAGCGGTTTGATGAGCGGCAAGATCACCGCGGACGACCTTCGCGCGCAAACTAGCGTGCCGCCGATCAATTGCGCGCCCTCAAACGCGATTCCGGCACCTTCATGCGACGATCTCGGCCAGTACGGTCTCCGTGCGTTCATTGCCAACCACCCGCGTCGCATAGAGCAGGCAAGCCTGAATGTCCGCCTGCTCCAACCAGGGGAAGTCCTCCAGAATGTTCTCCGGCGTGTGCCCGGCCGCCAACATGCCCAGCACGTGCTCCACCGCCAGACGCCGGCCTCGAACGATGGCCTTGCCGCCGAAAATATTCGGATTATAGGTGACTCGCCTCAACAGTTCCGCTTCGTTCATACCCTGATTATTTCACCAGCCCGCGCCGCGTAAAACGAGAAGTTGCCCCGCTTCTGACGTTTTCTTCCGGCAAGCTGGGATCGAGGATCGTGAAAGGATCGGTCCGACAATTGACAATACTCATTTCTGCGCGACAAAGAGGAGTTGCTGGGCGCTGATCCAGCGGCGCTCGTGGATCAAGCGCCAGAAGGCGCGAGGCTTTTCCAAATTGAGGTTGGCCCGGCGCAAGGGCGCAGCCTTTTTGACTGGGGATGCATTGATGGCTTCGATGACCAGTTCCAGGCAATCCAGGGCGAGGCGGTCCGCGCTCGCCAAAAGTGAAGCGGTGGCTCTTGGGCAGGGTGGCGGTGCGGTCGAGCG
>JBAXTC010001030.1:0-2335 GCA_037130375.1 Verrucomicrobiota bacterium
ATGTTACGAAGGGGAGTGGCAAAAATTGCCTGAGCGATGGTAATGATGTGGTCACGCACTTCTGAGGAAGCCACGGCAAAGCCCAGCGCTGCGAGTGCATTAAGAAGTTCCTGGCCCCAGCCTGGAAGGTTGGAGGAACGGCGGCCATGATTCTTGTTTATAGGTTGAAGCCGGAGCCGCTGAAGCGCCTTGTCGCCGTAAGTTTCGTGGCCTTGAATGCTGGCACTGCCGGACTGGCAAAGGTGCTCGCTGAGGGTGAGGGTTGGGAAGTCGCGCAGCCTCTCCAAAAGAGCCAGAGCTGCTTGGAGGCGGCCGGGAACAAAGCGGTTAGCTTTCTTGCCATGAGACTGGAGAAAGGCATCGAGCGTTGACGCGTCAAGCCGCTCGTTCGCACAACCAATACCCTTTTCACCGGCGACATCGCTTGCGGTAGGTGACGGGGGCTTCGGCGAGTTTGGCTGGTTTTTCTTCGGCATAGTTTTCGCACCAGATAGGGTTCAGGTAATTGCGGGCGATCCACTCGATGACGGGGACACATACGGCATCCCCAAAGCCAAAAAGTGCCTGGTTCAATGGGACCTTCAACGCAAACTCATCGGCTCCCATTAAACGGGCACATTCTCTTGGAGTGAGGAGGCGGACAGAAAAACCACCCTTCCCGGCAGCCATGAGAATCTGTCGACCACTACCGCCTCTGGGAGTGCGCAGGCAGCCGGCGATGCCATCAGTCCGCAGTTCAGCCATGGATTTACCATTGCGGACTCGACGAAACACAGTGCCGTAGCAGATAGCGCCCCCCTTGATCAGGGCGTCCGCCTGAGCACGGTGCTTAGGGCTCATCTGGTTCAGCATGTACTCACAACGTTGTCGGTTCCACCACATTTGGTGGTTTGGCGCTAGGTCTTCAACGATGTCGAGAAGACGTTTGGAGCATTGCGGCAGCGAGGGCAGTTGGCGGATGCGCCAGACGATGTCCGGATGCATCAAAATGAAGCTCGCTAAGGCCGGAGGCCTTACTTCGCTTTCGTAGAACCCGGGTGCCTCGTTGAGTGCAGACGCCTCACGAGTCTTGGAACCTACGACGAAAAGACGTTGCCGGCTCTGGGGGACAAAGCGGACGGCATCGATAATAAAGGTGTCAACGCTGTAACCGAGATCATTTAGAGCCAGGAGGGCGTCTTCAAAATCGTGGCCGTCATTGGAGGACAAGAAACCAGTGACATTTTCAAGCAAGACAAGTGGCGGGAGACGGCGCTCTTGTTTCATGGCCTTGAGAATGTCGATGAAGCCCCAGAATGCGGATGACTGGGTCCCTGCGAGGCCTTGGCGAGACCCGGCAAGGGAGAGGTCGTTGCAGGGGAAAGAGGCGGTAGCAAGGCCAACAGATGGGATCTCCGAGGCTTTCAATTTGTGAATATCGCCGACGACAAACTCACCTGTGTCACCAAAGTGGTCAATGTACATCTGCCACTTGTCCTCATCAATGTCGTTAGCAAAGTCGACATTCCAGCCGGCCTTTTCCAAGCCGATGCGCATCAGGCCAATTCCCGCGAAGAATTCGGCAATTGTTTTTTGTGGTCCGGTCATTTTGTTACGCGGGTATTGTTGCACTGGTTCTGAGCAGTATTCAATAAAGAACTGATTCGACGAGCAACTGCCTCAGGGGTTTCAAGCTCATGGCCCCAGATGCGGAGCACGCTCCAGCCTCGTCGGCGGAGAAGCTGGGTCGCACTACGATCGCGGGCAGCATTGCCGGTGATCTTCTGCAACCAGTATTCCCGGTTGTCCTGAGGCATGCGGCAGTGCCACCGACAACCGTGCCAAAAGCAGCCGTCGACGAAGATGGCAAGGCGCTGGCGGCGGAAGATGAAATCGGGCCGGCCGGGCAATGGTCGGTGGCGGAGCCAACCCGTGATGCCGGTAGCCCGCAGGATCGACACCAGCTTCAGCTCGGTGGCTTTATTGCCTTTGGAGCGAATTGCTGCCATAACCTGCGACCGTTTCTCCTTTGAAACCACGTCTGCCACAAGTGAAGAATACCAGAGGGCAAACAGGAGGTCATTACGAAATGAGACTGGTTGGAGCCTGAACGCTGGGCACGATGTCCTTTCAGAGGCGGGTTCAGTCGACTGGAGGTGACTGCGATGACGATGGAGCCAGGCAGCGAACCATGGTCTTAGCTTCTCGACGGCGACCTCCATTCCCCCTCTATCGCCCAAGACGAGGTTCTGAAACATCGACCTCCGAAGCCAATGGATCCGGCAGCACCTCGGACTGGGATTGGAATATGTTGCCGATCCTGTCCTCATCGCTAGCCATGCTCAAGGCGAACTGA
>JBAXTC010001031.1:0-2332 GCA_037130375.1 Verrucomicrobiota bacterium
TTGCTTGTGGACTTTATCGCGATATTATGTAGATGTTAATCATGACAACAGCAGTCGTACCGCGCTGGAAATGATTCTGGCTAGCAACCCCATCGCCGTCCTGAGAATTCTCGAAAACGCGGCTGCTGGCGTGCCTGTCTGATGCTGCCCCTCCTCCAACTGGCCGCCGTGCTGCATGAGGGCCCGTGCCTGAAGTTTGCGCCGATCGCCACCCGATACCGGATTCAGGCGCTACTTGATGAATCCGTGGTACAATCCCATGTAGTACGGCAGCAAAAACACGGTCCCGGTGGCGAGACCGTTGCCGCTGCTGCCGGTGTCCAGTTCAAAGGGATCACGGTCCCACTGGTTGAAAAAGCGTTCATCCACAGGGATGACCTTATCGTTCTGTCGTAAGCATGCTTCTCGCGGAGCATATTAAGGATCTGACGGTATTTTGGATCGCCGGTGACGTGCTCCGTCGCGGCGAGGTAGGAGAGGAGGCTCAGGGATTTAAGACCGCGGGACTCGGCCCATAGCGGATTGTGATTCAGGATTTCGGGATTATAGACCGCCCACCGCGTCGGCTTGCCGTCGTGATCCACCAGAAAGAAACCATGGCTGACGATATGGTCCATGAGGGCCCGCATGTGTTCTCGCACCCGCGATCTTTCCGCCTCCGTCTCGCAAACCAGATCGTAATAGAGCGGGTAAAAGAAGGAATGCCCGTCCAACTCGTCCGAACTGGTGTCGCTCTTCCAATACCACTGGCCGTCCTTGCTCATTTCTGGGTGAATTGATTGGTCGTGCCCGGTGTGGTCACGCTGACTTCGAGCACGTATTCCCACGGCGTGCGCCGGTGGACCGTGTCAATCTGGTTCTCGTAAAAGACCGCCTTCTCCGCGAGCGTCATGAGCCGGCGTTCAATCAGGCTGAGGCCCGCGGCTGTGGCGAACCAGGCGTTCCCTTCCGGCGTGATGGCGATGCCGTTGACCACGTCGTCCGGCACCCAGCGTCGGCCCTCGCGGTATTCCCAGTTTAGGCCGTCATAACGGATGGCGCCTACGCGCGTTCCGAACCAGACGACACCGTTCTCGCCCGCCGCCATGGTCGTGAAATCGTTGTAAGGCAAACCCTCGCTGCCGGTGAAAAGTGTCCACTCCTTATCGAACCGCCCGACACCCTGCGGCGATGCGAACCAAAGCCGCCCCCGCGTGTCATAAGCCACGCCGCGCACATTGATCGGTGCCCAACTGCGACCCGACTTGTCGGCGGGAAACAGACGCGTCCATTTCCCGTCCGCGCTTCTTTGAAAAAGCCCCGCCGCCGCGCCGATCACGACCTGCGATCCGACTGCAACCTGAAACACTGCCGAATTTCCCTTGAGAAGATCATTCAGGGCGGCCACTGGTTTCAGCGCGCCGCCAGCGTATTCAAACAGTCCGTGATCCGTGGCCAGGTAGATTGGCTCGCCAAGCCTGATGGCGTTAACCTTCAAGCCCGGCGGCAACCGCGTCAGCAGGCTGATCTTGTCGCCTTGGAGTGTGAGGAGACGGCCATTTAGGGCGAAAAGGGCGGTGGCGCCGCCGGCCGCCACGGCTTCCACCGGCGCTCCCACCGTGCCATTCACGATCGTCCAGTGGTCGTAGGCGAACCGGGCTAATCCGTTAGCGGTACCAGCCAGGGCGCTCTTGCCGTCCAGCACGGCGACGGACGTGATGGCATTGACCGGGAACCCCTCGGCGACGGTAAATTCACGGCGCACTTCCTGGGGAAAAGTGCCGACGGTCATCGAGGGGGTTCCGGCGGCAGCAAGCGAGAAGCTGGTGAGCAACGTCAGGAGCAACAAGGTGGAGATGAAATAGTTACGCATGACGGCGCAATAAATTAAGGGATCAAGCAACCCCGAGGTAGCATCCCCGTTTGCGAGGGGCGATTCAATCTAAATTCCGCGTAACTGTTCAGGTGCGATAGCGCTAAGAGAAATGTTGCCACCTCCTGCTCACTTAAAGTTAGCCACCCGATGGGCGGCCTCTTTCCTTTCCAAGTCGTAATTGCCCCCTACAGATTGTGGTGTCTCGGACGGTCTGGTCGGAGCCACGTATTGAACGTTAACGATAAGTTCATGCGCATGAACACCACAATGTACCCTTGACGTTGGCGACCCGCTTCTCGCGCGGAAGGTGGCTCACTTTAAGTGAGCAGAGATGGCAACATTTCTCTCAGCGACATCGCCTCCGTTGCACTTCCATTGCACATCCGTTGCACCTCCGTTGCACCTCCGTTACACCTCCGTTACACCTCCGTTACACCTCCGTTGCACCTCCGTTGCACCTCCGTTACACCTCCGTTG
>JBAXTC010001032.1:0-2329 GCA_037130375.1 Verrucomicrobiota bacterium
GATCGGTTTGACAAATATCTCGCGAATCTTTTTCATGCGTGGACTCCGTAAACTTTGACCCGATAGTTATAGACGCCTCCACTGGTGGACGTGGGCAGGTCGTAAAAGCTGAGGTCGGTGGCGTGCTGGGCCGAGCCTGGATAATAGAAGGCGATGGGAACCATCGTCCGTCGGTGCAGATCATTCAGAAGGATCGAGCAACTGTAGATGTTCGGCGCGAAGCCTCCGGCGCGTACGAGAAAGACAATGTCACGTGCAGGCTCAAGATCCTTCATTGCGGCCAACACTTCGTTGGCGATGGGGCGGAACTCTTCCCGAGAGAGCAGGCTGTGGAAGTGCGCCTGGGCAGCCGGGAAACCGCGGAGTTTTTCCACCTGGAAGAGTTCGTTCAACTCTTTGGATGCGGAGACAATGTTCCAGACGAGGCGGGCAACGGAGATAAATCGGACGCGTTTTCCGTGGTTCTGTTCCAAGCCGAAGGCGAAGAGGCGGAGTTGCTTGCGGAGTTCGAATTCTTCCTGAGGATTGTAGCGGAAGATCGCGAACGGGAGGTCGTGGTAAGCGCTGATGCGAGGAGGCGTCGCGACCAAGTCGTCTTCGAGGGTCTTAAGGTTTTGTGCCAAAGATGACATCGGCGTAGGCTTCGTGGCTTGCGACCGGGAAATCAATTCGGTAGATGCGGCCCGCAGAATGGAAACTCAGATAGTTGCGCTGGTGGGCGTCGAGGAAAAGCCGTTCGACGAGGCTGGGCGTGAGTAGGAACAAGCGCCAGTCCGGGTGATGGACCAGGGCCTCACCAGTGCAACCGAGAAGGCACAGGCAGAACGCGACATAGCAGAATGACTCGATAGGCAGGTGGACCGGGGCGACGCGTTTGCGGGTCGCACCCTCCAGAATCTTGAAGTCGCGCAGCGCGGCGAGCAGACCACGGGCGACTTTGAGGGTGACGGTTGGGGACCATGTCTGATGAGTGCGCTTGAGTTGTGCGCGAATCCAGGATGTCGTTTCCTCGATGCGCATTGAGCCGTCACCAGATCGGGCAATGTTGATCAGTTCCTGGGTGACGAAATCGTAAAGGAGGCGGTCGCCGCGGGCGGTGATCCAGAAATACAGGGGGCGGAGAAGCTCCAGGTCGGCGTTGCGGTCTTCCAGACACCGGACCAGCTTCCAAGCGTTGGGTGGGTCGCCATGTAGGAACCGGGGATTGAACGCGCGGATGAAGGTGTCTTTGGAGCGGGCGAGTGTTCTCTTCCGGAGGAGGCTGCGGGCGACCTGCGTCTCTTCCGCGCTAGACGAATCGGCCCACGACCGCACCAGCAGACGCATGTCGTCCAGCAGGGCACCGCCTTTCAGGATGCGGGTGTGGTAGATGGGCGAGGCTTCCTGCATAAAATCAGGGGTGCCGACGGGGAGGGTGGCCGGCGGCAGGGGCGAGTTGGGCGAGCACGAGAATAATTGGCGGCCAGGCCACTGTGCAGTGGCCTGGCCGCGATGCTCGTTTTACAACAAGAAGTTTTGTCGGTTCATTACCCATGACAGAAGATCGCGCAATGATGCGCCGAAAGAAGAGGGGATGCAGCAAAAAACTTGGGTGTGCTGTTGAATTCCCGGAGGTCTGTGGGATTTGATTGTTGGCGACGACCTTTGGGTTCGTGGAAGGGGTCGAGCATTGGGGATGGGTGGGCATTTGTTCGCGAGCAGAAAAATCCCCAGCCGGGTGCCAGGGATGTTGGCTTACGCCGCCACCGGTTCGGCAGCGGGCGCCGGGGTAATTTCGGCCTGGGCGGTGGGGCGGGCGGGCTTGGTGACGCCGGCAATAAAGCGCTCGACCAGCTTGATCGCGCTTTCCAGTGAGCGGCAGGGGTAGCTGCGGACGTCTTTGTGGGTCGTGAGGGTGACCACGAAGTTGAGGACGCCTCGGGCGGGATTGCGGGGAGCGATGGTGACGGACGGGGCTGCTGTATTGTTGTTTTGATTTGTCGTGTTCATGTTTTTTTATTTGTTTCGGGCTCTTCGCCCTTTCACCAAAAAGCGCGGCGACTGCGGGCGGCCAGTGGGAGTGGTCTTCAGATGGCACCACTTGTCCCGGCCCCCGCACGAAAGCCGCGCGGTGAAGGGCGAAGGTTGCTCACGAGCGCTGCTGGGGGTGGTGGCCCGAAAGGGTCCCCAGTCGCTATGGATTTGGTCCAGATCCTATTGGTCTCGCGGCAATATTGCCATGAGGCCGGATTCGTCAGGAGGCGTAATTCCCTCAAGCGCGAAATGGGGATTTAGCTAGTACAGCGCGGCGTAAGTTCGTGAGGCCGTCGGCGTGAAGTTGAGGAACTGG
>JBAXTC010001033.1:0-2329 GCA_037130375.1 Verrucomicrobiota bacterium
CCGCCACCTCCCACCCCCGCTCCCACCACCCTCCCCTCCACTCCTTCCCTCCCCGACGCTCTTCCGATCCCCCCCCCACGCATCCCGCAACACGCACCACCCACCACCCATCCCCCCCCCCCACCCACAACCCATCATACGCCATCTCCACCCCCGCCGGCAGCTCCGCCTGTGCCAGGTCATGGTCATAATCATGCGTCAGATGTGTAAGATACGTCCGCGAGGCGCCGATGCGTCGCGCCGCGGCCAGGGCTTCGTCGAGACACATGTGTGTGGGATGCGGCTTCGGTCGCAAGGCATCCAGCACCGCCACTTCCACTCCACGAATCTGTTCCAGGGCTGGCGCCGGTATCTCTTTGCAATCGCTCATGTAAGCCAGCCGCTTGATGCCCTGTTGAATGAATAGAAACCCGAGCGTTACGGTTGACCCGTGCGGCAAGGGCAAGGGAACGATCTCCAGATCGCCAATCTTGAAAGGCCCCTCGATGATATGCGGGTCAGGGATAAAGTAACCCTTTGGCCACGGCCCGTCATGAAACGCATATCGGAATACCCGCTTCAAGTCCGTCATCGTCGGGCCGCTCGCATAGATGGGCAGCGCTTTTCCGCCGCGCAGATCGCAAAACCGGCGGCAGTCGTCCAACCCCATGATATGGTCGGCGTGCGAGTGCGTGAACAAAACTGCGTCCAACCAGCAGATTCTCTCGCGCAACATCTGGATGCGGAATTCCGGGGGAGTATCCACCACCAGTTTGGTCTGCTCGGTTGCCACGTAAATGGATGGCCGCGTGCGATGATTCTTGGGATTGGCCAGAAAAGCCGGCGGGTATTCTTTGCCAATGATCGGCACGCCCTGAGAGGTGGCCGAGCCGAGGAAGATGAACGAAAACGACATGATTTGAGGCTTACTCTAGCGAACGCAGCCAGCCACGGCAAGCGGCAGGAGACCTCCTCTCCGCAATCTCCCCGCACTTTTCTTTTGCTCAATGCCTTCGCAACCGCCAGATTCAGCGCTGCAACCGTGACATGCTGACAACCCTGCGTATCAAGAATCTCGCCCTGGTGGCTGACCTGACCCTCGAACTCCAGCCGGGGTACAACGTCATTACCGGCGAAACCGGCGCCGGCAAATCCATTCTCATCGGCGCCTTGAATCTCGCGCTGGGCGAGCGGGCAGATCGCACGCTCATCCGCAGCGGCAGCGAGAGTTGCGCCGTCGAAGCAGTGTTCGACACCAGCCGACTCCGAGCGCCGCTCAAACCCTTCCTCGAGGAGAATGGCCTCGAGCCCTGCGAAGACCACCAGCTTGTCCTGAAACGCACCTTCAGCAGCGCCGGCACGAATCGCCAGTTCATCAACGGCTCGCCCACAACCCTGAACATCCTTGCGACCCTGGGCCAGTGGCTGGTCGATATTCACGGCCCCCACGAGCACCAATCCCTCCTGCATCCAGCCCGGCAACTCGCCATTCTGGATGCCTTCGGAAACCTGGACAGCGAACGCGAGGCTTTTGCCGAACTGGTCCGCCGCCGCGCGGCGCTCGAAGCGGACAAGGCCGCGTTGATTGTCGATGAAAAAACATACGCCCAGCAGCTTGAACTGCTTCGTTTTCAGTCCCAGGAAATCAGCGCCGCACGCCTCCAGCCGGACGAAGAAGCCCAGGTCGAGCAGGACTACCGCCGCGCCAGCAACGCCGCCAAACTCCTGCAGCTTAGCCAGTCCGCGATGGAAGCATTGAACGAGAACGAAACCTCCCTCCTCACCCAGGCCGGCAGCATCGGGCGCGCCTTGCAGGAATTGCAGCGCCTCGATAGCGCGGCGGCTCCCCTGCTTTCCCTCGACGAACAAGCCCTGTCCGTGCTGCGCGAACTGCAAGCGGCCCTCTCCCATTATTCCGACAAGGCCGACATTGACCCTGCGCGCTTCCAGCAACTCGAAGAGCGTCTGAACCTGATCCACTCCCTCAAACGCAAATACGGCGCCACTCTGCCCCAGGTCATCGCTTTCGGAGAAGAATCCCGCGGCAAACTTCAAAGCCTCGAGCAACGCGACGCCGAACTGGGCCGGATCAATTCCGAACTCCAGACCCTCGAAGCCGGCCTCTGGCGCGCTGGCCAGGCCCTCTCCGCCAAACGCCGGAAACTCATTCCCCTGCTCAGCAAGTCTGTCAGCAAGCAACTCGATGACCTCGGCTTCAAACAAAGCCGCCTCGACATCGCCATCACCACGCTGGACGCCTCCGACCCCGCGTTTCACGCTTCACGTTTCACGCTTCACGGTCTCGATACCATCGAATTCCAATTCGCTCCCAACCCTGGCGAGCCGGCCA
>JBAXTC010001034.1:0-2325 GCA_037130375.1 Verrucomicrobiota bacterium
TGCCTACCCCCGCCGGAGAACTCAGCGGCCCCGTCGCGGCAGACGAATGCAAACCCAGCCCCTGCACATAAGAGGACCCCTCAACGTTTGCTTTCATGCCCCCCCGAAACACCGGCCCCGCCTCTATCCACCACTCCTGGGCACTGCTTGTCAGGGGAATGAAACCATTGGCCAGTGCCAATGCACCGAAGCTCAACCAACAAAATGTCGCTCTCATTGTAGTCTTAGTACCCTTTCCAAGTTCTGCATTCGATAGTACGATAAGATATTACGCTAAATAAGTTCCTAATCAACTTCTTAATATGAAGTCGCCTCCGGGTCAAACCTTTTCTTGGCCGTGTCTCAATTGTTGCGTTTCATTACTTGTATTCTGTCTAATGCATTGATTACGCGGCGTAAATTACGCTGGTTGCCGGGCGGGAACTATCGCAGTTTGGGACATGTGGACTCACAAAGCGGACACGGCCAGAACCCAGATGGCATTCACCCACAGATTCTGCTGACGAGGTGTATGTAATGCAGCGCTGGTATTACAATTCCCCGACCGGGCCATGCTCCTGCCCTCATCCGAGCACGTGTCGGCAGATGATCTCCCCAACGCTGGTGGACTCGATAATGCCCTGCGGCACGAGCTTTGGGCAGGAGCTGATCAGGACCGGCGATTCCTCCGCTCGCGCCGGGGAACGGCCATGTGAGCCTTTCACCAGCGAAGCATCCAGCGGGATCACATCCATGAGCATGCGGAAGCCAAACCGCTTCTGAAGCAGCCGCCAGGCAATCTTGGCCCGCACCAGCGGGATGGCCGGATCAAGGAAAAGCTCGACGGGGTCGAATCCCGGCTTGCGGTGGATGTCCACCGTGCGGGCAAAGTCGGGAGCGCGGCGATCGTCCTGCCAATAATAGTAGGTGAACCACGCGCGGTCCCGCGCCACGGCGATCAAATCGCCAGCCCGCGAATGGTTCAGCCCTCGTGCGCAATTCTCCGCTGAATTCCAGACTTCAGCGATGCCAGGCTGCTTCTCGAGCAAGGCAACGACGGCGCGCTCGATCGACCGGTCCGCGCAGTAGATGTGCGCCACCTGATGGTCGGCGACGGCGAACACCCGGCTGGCCCCGCAGTCGAGCATTTCCCCGCCAATCTCCTCTTTGACCGTGAGCCAGCCCTGCTCCCGAAATAACCGGTTCAGGTGGATGGGCTGGTCCACGGCGCTGACGCCGTACTCTGAAAGCAACAGAACTTGCACAGAATGCCTTTCAAGAAAACCGATCAAGTCGCCAACAATCGCATCAATGAGCCGAAGATCGGTGGCAATCGCGCTGTGCTGCGGCCCGAGCCGCTGCAAATTGTAGTCCAGGTGCGGCAGATAGACCAGGCTCATCGAGGGCGTGAACCTGCGCTCGATCCATTTGGCCGCCTCGGCAATCCATCGCGATGCCGCGTCGGCCGAACCTTGCGGACTGTCCACACCCGCCGCCGGGCCCCAGAAACACGGAAACGGAAATTCCCCCAGCTCCCGCTTGATCTCGGCGCGCACGGCGTAGGGCCAACTGTAAATGTCGAATACCTTCCGGCCATCAGCCGGATACGCCGGACGCGGGGTTATGGACCAGTCCGCGCTCGAATACATGTTGAACCACCAGAAGAGTTGCGCGCATGTGAACTGCGGCTCCACTTCCCGCAGCCGTTCCCAAAGCTTCCTTCCCCCAACCAAACGGTTGGACTGCTTCCAGAATTGAACTTCCGCCAACTCGCGGTTATACCAGCCGTTGCCAACGATGCCGTGATGGTCGGGCGTAAGGCCCGTCAGGTAATTCGCCTGGGCGGTGCAGGTCACTGCCGGAAACGCCGGCGCGATGCGGCAGAGTGCGCCGCGCTCCCGGAACCGATTCATGTGCGGCGTGTGCGGACCGAGCAGGGACTCGGATAGGCCCACAACATTGATGACAGCAGTGCGGTTCAAGGCGCGAGGATGGAATCAGCGGCTCCCGTCGGATTTGCCGGTGGCGCCCCGGCGGGGCGCCTGGACGGGGCCATAGCGGGTCTGCAGCTCGTTAACCGCTTCTCGCACCCGAGACGGAATCATCTCGTCCACCTCGAAACCGGAACCCACCCCCCGAAGCAGTGTAATGGCCAGCTTCCCTCCCAGATGCTCCCGGAATTCATCAAGCCCATTAAGCAGGGGCCACTCTTGACCGGGACCGGCCATCGACAACTCCGGCGCAAACAAGGCGAATCCAAGCCCCTCAAGCAAACCCAGGATTCGGTCGGCATCGGCCATCTCCAGATATCCTTCGAGCCTCGAATAAATAACATCCAGCGCGATG
>JBAXTC010001035.1:0-2323 GCA_037130375.1 Verrucomicrobiota bacterium
GTCTGATGGTTTTTTGTGGTGTCATAAGTATAGCTTTATTACGTTTACGTTCATTTAGCGATGGGCTGTCGGGAGCATCTCCGTGGCTTTAATCAGGGACACGACACTGTTGCGACCATCCGCTTCTCGAGTATGTCGGACCGATCATCATAGCACAGCTTCAATTCCAGGGCGCTTTCCCGCCGAGCACCCGATAGCGTGAGTAAACCCGCAAGGCGGCCGCCAAGCGAGTCAAAAAGCGAAGTTACCTTCAGCGATTTGATCACAATAAGTTCACATTTTCAAGTAAGGCCATCTTCCATCCGACCAATAATGCTTGAAACTTAGTATCTGATGTCCTATTTTTCACGCATGACATCCGTTAACCGAAAGTCCTATCGCCAGCAAATCCAGGACTCTCTGGCTCGTTTCCGTGTGACTGCCCTGCTTGGCCCCCGCCAGTGCGGCAAGACCACTTTGGCCAGGTCCCTCGTCACCGAGTCGCAGTCCTATTTTGACCTCGAAGACCCTGTAGATCTAGCCCGCCTGGAAGCGCCCCGGCAAACGCTCGGCAAACTCACGGGTCTGGTCGTCATTGACGAGATTCAACGCCGCCCTGACCTGTTCCCGCTGCTGCGTGTGCTGGCCGATCGCCCCGGTACCCCAGCCCGTTTTCTCATACTGGGCAGCGCCTCGCCCGACCTGGTCAAAGGCGTGTCTGAGTCGCTGGCGGGACGAATCAGTTTCGTTGACCTCAGTGGCTTCGATGGCACCGAGGTCGGCTTCGAACATTTGGACACCCTTTGGCTGCGGGGCGGGTTCCCGGAGTCATTTCTGAGTAGCTCCGATGACGCCAGCTTCCACTGGCGCCAGCAATTCATTCGCACTTTCCTGACCCGTGACATTCCGCAACTAGGCATTGCCATCCCTGCCGAGCAACTGCGTCGGTTCTGGCTCATGATTGCCCACTATCACGGACAGAACTGGAATGCCTCGGAAATCGCCGGCTCCCTCGGCATCAACTACAAGACCGCCCAGCACTACCTCGACATCCTAATCGGCGCCTTCATGATCCGATCTTTGTCGTCCTGGACGGAAAACCTCGGCAAGCGCGTGCGCAAGGCGCCCAAAATCTATTTTCGCGACAGTGGCCTCTTCCACGGCCTGCAAAACATCCGTTCCATGCCTGAGCTCCAGGCGCACCCCAAGCTCAGGGCGTCGTGGGAGGGGTTGGCGCTCGACCACGTGTTGCGCGTCCTGCGCGCTGAGCCGGGCGAGGCCTTCTACTGGGGCACCCACGGCGGCGCGGAATTGGATTTGATGCTCGTTCGCGGTGGCCAGCGCTGGGGCTTCGAGTTCAAATTCGGAGACGCGCCGCGCACCACCAAGTCCATGCGCGCGGCGCTGGACGATCTAAAACTTCAACGTCTCTTCGTCATCTATCCGGGGGAGAAGGACTACGCCCTGGACGACCGCATTGAAGTGCTGGCGTTGCCGGGCGTTGAGAAACTGGCCGCATCGCTCCACACCTGAGACCTGCAACTCCGGGTTCCTTAGCTTTCCTTCCACGCAATCAGCTCACCGGAACTTGACGTTGCGGGTGTGCTTGCCAAGACGGAACCCCGCCTCTTCAAGATTGGTAATCCGCCGGTCGCCGAGGAAGAACCCGTCCACTGTGATGTCGGAGATAGGATGCTCCTCGTCGTAGCCGTAGAGGGAGGAGGAGGGCATACGATCGGCGTAGATGCGGATGTTGCGCAGCTTGATGTCATAGACATAGCCGCGACGTTCGAGTCCGTTCGAGTATTCCGGGTGTTTTTGTATGTTGAAACAGACCGCCAAGGGCATGTATGTGCTCCTCGGGTCAACAACAAACGGGGTCTCGTCGTTCTTCTGCATGGCGGGACGCTGGCTGACGGAATCGTATTCGATGCGGATGTCATCAAAAAGGACATCATGCACCCTGCCATAATCAACATTCATGATGTCGATGGCGGGATGGGTTGCGTGGATGACATCGCAGTCGCGGAAAGTAATCCGGCGCAGATGCTCGGCGCTTGTTTCGGCGCCGATCTCGAGCGCTTTCCCCCAATCATTCCATACGACGCAGTTCTCAAACAGAATGTCCTCGCAGGTGTCGTAGCGATACCCGGGGTGGCCCTTCGCGCAGAGCGAATCGTCGTAAGTGCGCACGAAGCAGTCGGCGACGCGTGCGTTGCGGCAGTTGTGAAAGTCTATGCCATCGGTGTTGTAACGCCAGCAGCCGATGATCTTGCAGTTTTTGACCGAAATATTGCTGCAGCCGAAGCAGGCGATGTTGTAGCACAACGAGTCGCGGATGGTG
>JBAXTC010001036.1:0-2313 GCA_037130375.1 Verrucomicrobiota bacterium
CTGCTTGAATGCAGCGCACAACGCCTCCGTGCGCTGCGCCTCCTCCGGGCCGCAGACGAGTTTCGCGCTGACGAGTCCGCCCTCGACACCCACGCAGCTCTTGATCCACTGGACCGGTTCATCGGCGGTCAACGCGTCCGGAAAACGCAATGCCGCCACCAGCCGCTCCAGCCAGTCCGGGCTCTTGGCCCGGCTGCGCAGAGCCGCCTCGTTCACCCACCCGCGCTGGCTGCCCAGCAGCAGCGCCCGCGCCCGCGTCAGCGGCGTGCCGCCCTCCAACTCCTGCTTCAACTGGGCATCAGGAACCGTCTCGCTCTGCCAGACTTCGAACAGATCCTGCAAACCTGCCGGCAACGCGGGCGCCGGCTCGATCTCCAAGTCTGGCAGGCGTTGGAAGACCACTACGGCGCGGTCCACAATGGCGCGATAGCGCTCGATCTTGGGCCGCCGCTTTGTCTCGGCCCAGCGCCGGCAGAGCGGCAGCACCTCGGTCAGGGTCATGTCGCGCACGGACTCAAACAGGGAGTCCTCGTTGCCCGATGCCATCAGCGCCCGCAAGGCAACTTGCGGGTCGGCCTGCTGGGTGCCGGCCGCTGCGGCCAGACGGTAGGCGTCGGCCAGCGCGGCGTCGCGGGCGTTGAGCACAACTTCGTTGATGGCTTTGCGCATTTCCGGCGTGGCGAGCCCGAGCGCCTCCGCCAGCAACGCGCCGTCGCGGTCATCGAGCTTGCGGTAGCCTTCCACCTTGCCGTGGACCAGTTGAATGAGGGCCTCTTTGGCCGGGCTGGAAGGCAAACGCGGCTCGGCGACCAGGCGGGCAAGGAAGGGCAACTGGGTGCGAATCCACTCGTCCACGATAAGATCGTTCCACTGCTGGGCATTGGGCAGCGCCGTCAGCCAGGCCTCGGCGCCGGAGCGGACTTGCGGCTCTTTCTCACCTAGAAGTTCCAAAGCCCCAAACACGTTGGCGCGCGAAAGTTCCAGCGTGGCGCCCCGGCCGGTCTTGAATAGGAAGGCTTGGACATAAGCCGGCTGGGCTTTGATCGTCCCCTGCGCGTAGGCCTCGGCGGCGCTCGCAATCGCTCCTTTCCCCCCGAGGTGCGGCGCAACCAGCCAGGCGGTTTGCCGGTCCATCGGCAAGGCCGCTCCGCAACCCAGTGCCAGCGCCCGTTGGACGGCAATCGGCCCCAGCCAATCGCGGTGTTCTTGCGCCCACGACGCCGTCAATCCCGTCACGGCGTCCGGTGAGGAAACGCCCGCCAGATGCTGCTGAATCGCGGCGCTCTCCGGATGCTTGCGGTCCACCGCGTCCACCAGGATGCGGACCGCTTCCGCATCGGTCGCCGTCAGCAGAAACTTCAAGGCCCGGCCCCGACGCCAGGGACCAATCAGGAAGGCTTGGTCAAACAACTGTTGTTTTGCTTGCGTGTGGTTCATACTGGGGTCGCGGCTTTCTCGTATCTCTTCGAGGTGCTCGCTTCGGTGATCTGACGTTGTTTCTCGATCCACGTCTGGATGTCGGCTTTGCAGAACCGCCAGGCGGAGCAGACTTTGAAACCGGGGAGGATGCCACGCTGCGCGTAGCCATAGACTGTGCGCTCCGCCAGCTTCAAGTAAGCGGCCAACTCCGAAAGCGTCAGAACCTCATCATTTGGAGGATTTTCAGATACATCGCTCATAACTGAACTACATATACCACTCCATGATACTATATGTCAACATATAACAATAAAAAAATATTCAAGAGTTCGCACACTGGCAACCATTGTCCGATCGGGGGGATTCTCCCGCCAGCGAATGGGCCGGACCTTCCTCATCTTTACCCGCGAAAAGTCCCCCTAAACAAATTGTATAATTCGGGCAGTCTGGATGAATGCTTGATGCCGTACGCACTTCAGCCGGCAGACCGTCCGAAGGCCCGAAGGCCCCCCGCCGCTTACCTTCCATTCCTGCCCACTTTCGGTGCGCCACCAGTTTGAACACCTGAGCCGTTGACGGGTTTGAGACCCCAAAGCAGTCGGATCGGATGCTGCCTGCCACTTTCGGGTCTGCGGATGTCACCCGACGGACCCAAACCAGCCACCTCTGGGCGAAATCGACCCAGCCACCTAAGAATTCTCCCAAAGTTGAGATTATTTTCGCAAACAAGCCCGTATGAGCAGTTTGCGTCGGTTTGTTTGTGAAAGGACTCTCAACTACCGTCTTTTGGCTGCGTCGATTTCGTCCACTCCCTGGCTGGTTCATACTGCCCACCGCCACCATTGCACCTCCGTTACACCTCCGTTACACCTCCGTTACACCTCCGTTACACCT
>JBAXTC010001037.1:0-2312 GCA_037130375.1 Verrucomicrobiota bacterium
ATGGCACCTGCCGCCTCCCGACCGCACCTCGCCGGACCAACGCTGCACTGCCACCCCGGACAACTTGCCCCATCATTCACCAAACCTGCGAATAAACCAGGTCTTCACGAGTTGGGTCAGCATCGCGTAGCCCAGCAACATGGCGGCCAGATATAGCCAGTAGAGCGGCGGGAGCGGGACAAACCCGAGCGTGTTGGCCAGCGGCGAAACCGTCAGCCAGGCACCGGCGGCGACGATGATCACGGAGGTGAGGATGAGCGGACAGCACCCGCGCATCAGCCGGCACCATATCACCGGCGGCCAGCCGGATAATATCGCCAGGAACTAACGTCTTGAGTGGAACTTCTGCGTCCTTGCCATCGCGCACTCAGCCACTGCGGCGCCGGGTGCTTGCCCGCGACCACGACGTTGACGTAATGGCGGCTGCGCAGGCAGTGGTCCATCACCGAGAGCAGGCAGTTTGCATCCGGTGGCAGGTAAACACGGACAATCTCGGCCTTCTTGTTCAGGACGTGGTCGATGAAGCCGGGATCCTGGTGGGTGAAGCCGTTGTGATCCTGGCGCCAGACGTGTGAAGCCAGCAAATAATTCAACGAGGCGATCTTCCGCCGCCACGAAAGTTGCGACGTGACCTTCAGCCACTTGGCGTGCTGGTTGAACATGGAATCGACAATGTGGATAAACGCCTCGTAGCAGTTGAAGAGGCCGTGCCGCCCGGTCAGCAGGTAGCCCTCGAGCCAGCCTTCACATTGGTGCTCGCTGAGCATCTCCATCACCCGCCCAGTGGGCGCGAGAAATTCGTCGTTCGGCACGATCGTCGCATCCCATTGGCGTTGGGTCTCCTCAAAGAGGGCTTCCAAGCCATTGGAGAGCGTCTCGTCCGGGCCAAAGACACGAAAATTCCGCTGCTCACGGTTTAGCTTCGCCACATCGCGCAGGAAACGGCCGAGCACATGCGTGTCGCCGATGCCGCGCACCCCGGGCGAGGGCACATCCACCGCGTAGTCGCGGAAATCCGGCATCCGCAGGTCGCGGAGGAGAATGCCGCCGTTGGCGTGGGGATTCGCGCCCATGCGTCGTTCGCCCTTGGGCGCAAGTTCGGCAATTTCCTGTTTCAGACGGCCCTGCTCATCGAAGAGCTCATCGGGGCGGTAGCTCCTCAGCCAGTCTTCCAGTAGCTTAAGGTGGTCGGGATGGGCGGCTGGGTCGGAGAGCGGCACCTGGTGCGAACGGAAGGTGCCTTCAACCTGCAAACCATCGACCACCTTCGGCCCCGTCCAGCCCTTGGGTGAGTTGAGGACGATCATCGGCCAGCGCGGACGCGCGAGATTGCCGTGGACGCGCGCGTCCTGTTGGATTTGTTTAATCTGCGCCACCACTGAGTCGAGTGCTGCCGCCATGGCCTCATGCATCAGCCCGGGCTCATGGCCTTCGACGAAGTAGGGCGTCCACCCGTAGCCGCAGAGCAACTGTTCCAATTCCTCGCGGGTGATCCGAGCGAGGAGGGTCGGGTTGGAAATCTTGTAGCCGTTGAGGTGCAGGATTGGCAGCACTGCGCCATCGGTGGCCGGATCGAGAAACTTGTTGGAATGCCATGCGGTGGCCAACGGTCCGCTTTCCGCCTCGCCATCGCCGACGACGCAGGCGACGATGAGATCGGGATTATCGAACACCGCTCCGAACGAATGGCTGAGCGAATAGCCCAGTTCGCCACCTTCGTGGATCGAGCCCGGGCATTCCGGCGACGCGTGGCTGGGGATGCCTCCGGGAAACGAAAACTGACGAAAGAGCTTCCGCAGCCCGGCCTCATCCTGGCTGATGTTGGGATAGATCTCGCTGTAAGCGTCCTCGAGGTAGGTGTTGCCCACGACCGCCGGGCCGCCGTGCCCGGGGCCGGAGACGTAAATCATGTCGAGGTCATACTTTTTGATGACCCGGTTTAAATGTGTGTAAATGAAGTTCTGCCCGGGGGTTGTGCCCCAGTGTCCCAGCAGCATGCGCTTCACATCCACGAGAGTCAGCAGGCGCCTCACCAGGGGATTGTCGTAGAGATAGATCTGGCCGACCGATAGATAGTTGGCAGCACGCCAGTAGGCATCAATCTGGCGCAGCAATTCCGGAGTCAGGGTCTTTGCTTTTGTGTGCATGTTTCGTATCTGGATCGCGTCTCACGGCGTTGACAAAGCAGCCTCAAGTCTTAAGGAATGCCAGCAGATCGCCGTTGAGCTGGTCTTTGTGCGTGTCGGCCAGGCCGTGAGAGGCACCGGGATAAATCTTCAGCGTGGGGTGCTTGACGAGTTTGGACGAGGCGT
>JBAXTC010001038.1:0-2310 GCA_037130375.1 Verrucomicrobiota bacterium
ATACCTACCGTGCTCACCAATAGCGCGGGGAAGCCGACAGCGACAATCATGTTAGGCTATGCGGCTTCGGGTTGGCTCGAGAGCTTGAGCAGCTTTGGCACTCAAACCGGGCTGTGGGACTTGGGTATGCAGGATCCGAATGATTTAGCGCACGATACGCGCGGCCGGGTTCAACTCAGCATTCCCAATCCTGTGCCCGCAACCTCGAGCACCAACACTACCACCGATTTCGGGCTGAGAGTCGTTCAGTTTGTCGATGGCTTGTTTTATATCGGCACCCTCTCATTCTCGATCCCCGGCGCAGTCTATTTGGGACGGACGATTGTCGAGACATTGCCCGGCCCGCTTGGTGGGGAATGGGTGGCAGACCAATTTCACTGGCACTGGGCGCCAAGTCCCGCACAGGTATCGCTGACCATCACTGGCGCGGTGACCGGCACATTGTTGGATCGAATCACAGTCGATACGGCCAGCGCCGTGGTGGCTCCTCCGCCCCTTCTGATCACATCGGTTGAAAAACACAGTGATGCCCTGGCCATCAGTTGGTCGGGCGGACTTCCACCCTACCAGGTTTACGTCACGACGAACCTCCTCAACTCCGAGGCATGGCAGGCTGTTGGCTCGCCCGTGTCCGGCTCGAGCGCGGAAATCCCGCTGCTGGATCCGGTCGAGTTCGTCCGAGTGCGCGGCAGCGACTAGTCCTAAAATCCTCTTATGAGCCGTGGTCGAACCCCTTGTTGGAGCGCGGACATTCTGTCCGCTCCCCACCAGAATACAATTGCACGAGTGTTAACTTGCTTTGCGTGTGCCTGGCTCGGCACGGCCGGGCTTGCGAGCGCCCAGTATTCCATCGTCGATTTGGGTGATTTGGGCGGAGGATTTGGCCGGGCGCGGTCCATCAATGAATTTGGCCAGGTGGCGGGCGAGGCGTTGCTGCCGGTGACCGGGACGGTGGACCGGGCTGTCCGCTGGCAGGCGGGGGGCGTAACCGATTTGGGCACCTTGGGCGGGCAGCAAAGCACTGGGATGGGCATTAACAGCGTCGGCACCGTTTGCGGTTGGGCTCAGAACGCCGCGGGCATCACCCTGCCTGCTCTGTGGAATGGAACCGTTGTGACCGCACTTCCGACGCTCGGCGGAACCTCGGGCGCGGCTTGGGCCATCAACGACGCCGGCGTGGCCGTCGGCAATGCATCCCTCAGTGTCGGCGGCTATCACGCCGCCCTTTGGAGCGGTGGCGGTGTTAGCGACCTGGGCACCTTGGGAGGAGTCTATAGCGTCGCTTACGACGTCAACAACCTCGGCGCTGTGGTCGGTGCTGCCGATGACAGCTCGGGCCATCAGCGGGCCGTCCTGTGGGGACCGGATGGGCCGGTGGACCTGGGCGGACTCTCCGGCGGTCAATGGACGACGGCACGGGGAATCAATGATGCGGGTCAGGTCATCCTCTGGGGCATCCCGCAGGGCGGGGGAGCGAACCGAGCTGCATTCTGGAATGGCGATTCATCCAGTCCGGTAATCGATCTGGGCACGTTTGGCGGAAGCGAGAGCTGGGCTTATGGTCTGAGTGACAACGGGTTTGTTGTGGGGTGGGGCGAGGAGCCGGACGGAACCTACCACGCGTTCGTCTGGGATGGCGCTCAGAAGACGGATCTTGGAACCTTGGGAGGGTCTTTCAGTTCCGCCTACGGCATCAACGACCAGGGGGACATCGTCGGCTACGCGATGGATGCCTTTGGTCGCAACCATGCCGTTGAATGGGTGCCCGTGCCGGAGCCGGCGGCCCCCCTCCTGGGCCTGTTCGGTGGCGGTATCCTCTGCCTCTGGAGACGTCGAGTGATCCCCAGCCTCGCGCGCGGCTGACCGGCTCCGCTCCAAGCAAGGCCTACCAGAAGTTGCTGTATGGCCCAAGCTCCGTCAGGAGCGGCATGTTTATAGCAAGCGGGCCTCCGGGACACCATTAGCTCCGTAGGAGCGGCATGTGTCTTCGAGCCGGATAGATTGGCTGGCGGGCGGATGGAAGCCGACCAGCACCACAGCCCATGCCGCTCCTAGTGGAGCTTGGACGGTGTGTGTTGGAGCCGGGGGCTATAGACATGCCGCTCCTGAACGGAGCTATTCCTGCTCTGACTCCGAAACTCGAGAATCGCAACGCCCAATACCACAGCATGTCGCGAATGGAAAGCTCCGTCAGGAGCGGCATGTTTATAGCAAGCGGGCCTCCGGGACACCATTAGCTCCGTAGGAGCGGCATGTGTCTTCGAGCCGGATAGATTGGCTGGCGGGCGGATGGAAGCCGACCAGCACCAC
>JBAXTC010001039.1:0-2310 GCA_037130375.1 Verrucomicrobiota bacterium
GATTCCCATGAAATCGCAGGCTTCGACCAATTCTGTCTTGCGCCCCTGTCCTCGCGCCGAAAAATCTTCTAAGTAACCTCACACTACTGCCGCCTTTGGAACTACCTCCAAGCCAAGTCGGTCAAGTTACTCGGCCCATTCCGCCGGCCCGCCGACTGGTTTGCTAAGATGCGCACTGAGCGGTTTGGGTGGAACTGGTTTGCTGGAACTGGTTTGCTTGCTTTACGGGGGGCGTTTGATAGTCTGTGCTGCACTTGTGGAATGGTGACGGCGTTTCAGCTTGGAAGGTCGCCCTTGTCGTCGTGTGAAATCTCTTGAACAGCGAAATGAACGGAAGAGCACTGCCCTGGCTGGCCTGACTGAGGCCAGGAACCGCTCTCCCCTTTCATCGCGGAACACCTCAAAAGGGGCTTCGATCGAGAAGATTTTCCGGGCGATGCCCTGGGCTGGTAGGTGTCGCCCCGTTGGGGCTGGCGGACGAGAGGGTGGTTGAGAGTTGATGGCAAATGGCAGATGGCCAACATCAAATAGCGAACAGAACAAAGCTATGAAGCAACTTGAGAGTTTTACGATTGAGCAGTTTCGAGGGCTGAGGAACCTGAAGCTTGAGGGATTGGGTCGCATTAATTTGTTGGTGGGGGCAGAATAATGCCGGCAAGAGTAGCGTGCTGGAGGCATTGGGTTGTTACGGCCACCCCCTCGATGGTTTTTACTGGTTGGAAACCGGGCTTAAGAGGTTTGGCAGAACACGCGGGGTTTCGCGTATCGAGGCGGTTAAGTGGCTGTTTCCGCAGCACAGTAGTTTGTCGCCGTTGCAGTTCTACCCGGGGGGCCAAGTAGTAATGCGCAGCGAGGGAGGGTATGGCGTTGAGGAATGTCGTGCAGAATTCGAGGAGTTCGAAGCCATACGCAAGCCGAGAAAGGGGGCCGCCGCCCGCGATGTGGTTGAAACTTCGATTGAGGGAGGCGGAGGGCAGGAAACGGGGTTGGGCCGTCGGGGCGCTGAGCTGCGGCTGCAGACTCGAATGGGCGCGAGATCGACGTTGGCAGGGCCGTCAAGCCGGAGCCGGCAGCTTACGATTTGGGACGACAAGACAATTATTAAACGCCAACCGAGGGGCGAGATTCTGCTGCCGGTTGAGACACTGAGCCCACATCAAATTCAGGGGGATACGGCTTCAGCGGAGACATTTTCCGAGTTCAGGAGAATGGGGTTATACTCGGAGGCGATCGAAATCCTTCGGCAGTTGGATGGCGGGGTGAAGGAGGTGCTGGTCCTGGCCGACAACGGGGGTGCCGGAAGACTCTATGTCGAACATGTGCGCACGGGACTAACGCCACTGAGCGCAGGTGGAGACGGGATGCGGCGGGCCTTGCAGATTGCGATGACCATTCCAGGAGTGCGAGATGGCATCCTGCTGGTGGATGAACGCGCCAGGGAATGCAGCAGATTGGCCAGGGCGGTGGGGTAGAAACCGGTGATGTGCGGCGTCAGGCTCGCAGCGGTCTCAGCATGGCGCACCAGCGCCGCGTCATCATGGAACATCATCGCCGCCAGCGCCCGGTAGATATGGAAGAAGGCCAGGGCCATCGGGTTGCCCTGGATGCGCACATCTAGCGCTGATGGGAAAACGTAAAGACAGAAAGATTCAAGACAGGAAAATGAGGAAGATGGGTTTCCTCTTCATTTTTCTGTCTTGAATCTTTCTGTCTTCTCTCCCGCCCGACTGGGCGTCGAACCTAAGAACCGCGGTCAGGACTTCCGCTGCAAGCATTTCTGGATCAATGAGAGTTGTACCCGCTGGTGATGATCACCTTCACCCTGGGTTTGTCCGCCAAAACGCGCTTCGCCAGATCGATTCCCGATAAGCCGCCAAGCATCACCATGTCGGCGTAAAGCAGGTCGATCTCCGCCCGATGCTTCCGCCACAGCGCCAGCGCCTCCTCCGCCCGGTGTTTCACGGTCAGCCAGTCTCCGGATTCGTGTGGTCGTCCAGACATTGCCGGACCGTTTCCAGGATGGTTTGCGACGGGCAGGGTTTCTGCAGGAACCGCCTCCCCACGTGGTTCACAAGACTTGCCTGGTCGCCGCCGATCCCGGCGCCGTAGCCGGTCATGAAAATGACCTTGAGCCGGGGGTTGTCCTGCTGCAATCGCTCGGCCAAATCACGGCCCGTGAGGGTTCCCGGCATCACCAGATCGGTCAGCGCCAGCGCGATCTCCCCCGCGTGACGTTGCCAAAGATCCAGCGCTTCCTGCGCGGTCTTGGCCTCACAGACCCGGTAACCCTTGCTGGTGAGCAACCGCCGG
>JBAXTC010000104.1:0-15215 GCA_037130375.1 Verrucomicrobiota bacterium
GCCCGGCCGATATCCCGGATGCGCAGGGGGTAGCCGTTCTGGTAGGTCACCACCAGCGAGTCGTAGGCTTTGGCATTCGGAAGCTGCCCGTTGGAGTCGATGATGTAAGAGGTGGTCTTGTTGTCGATCGTTCCACCCGGCAGGTTGACATTCCCGCCCTGGATGGCCTTTAGAACCTCGTTGATGCCGACTTTCTTGTTGGCAAGCGAGTAGGGGTTGACCTGAACCCGTACGGCGAACTTCTGGATCGGGAGCAGGTCGATCTCGGCCACGCCGTTGATCGTGGATAAGCTCGCCAGCAGGATGTTCTCCCCCAGGTCGTTCAGCGTGCTCACGGGCAGCGAGTCCGAGGTAAGGGCAATGAACATGATCGGCATATCGGCCGGGTTCACCTTCTTGAAAGTAGGCGGATTGGGCATCTCACGGGGGAGAATTCCCATGGCGGCCGAGATAGCCGAGTTCACGTCCACGGCGGCGGCGTCAATGTTCCGCTCCAGGGAAAACTGGATGTTGATGGTGGTCGCCCCCTGGGAACTGGAGGAGCTCATCGAATCGATGCCCGAAATCGAGGAGAACTGTTTTTCCAGCGGCGTGGCCACGGTGGCGGCCATGGTCTCGGGGCTTGCCCCGGGAAGAAACGCCGTGACGCTAATAGTCGGGAAATCGACGTCGGGGAGGTTATTGATCGACAGGTTGCGGTAGCTCAGGAGGCCAAAGAAGAGGAGGCCGAACATGACCAAGGTGGTCATAACCGGACGCCGTATCCATCTTTCCGAGATGTTCATGACGGCTCAACCGGCCCCGGGCACCGCGTTCGTCGCCGCAGGAATCGACGGCTCGGCTATGACAACCGCTGCCCCGTTCTTGAGCTTGTTTTGGCCGTCCGTAACCACGATCTCTCCCGCCGACACACCCTGGGCCAAGATCGCCTCCTCCCCAGCCGTGCGGGATACTTGCACCGTCCGCGCCTCCGCGGTCCCGTTGTTCTTGACCACAAACACCAGGAGTCCTTTAGGGCCGGTTCGGACCGCCCGGGCCGGGATCACCACAACCCCCGGCTCCTTCCCGACGATCAGCGTCACCCGAACATATTGGCCGGGCCAGAGAAAGGCGTCGGTGTTGGCGAAAGTCCCCTTCAACCGAATCATTCCCGAGGCGCGGTCCACGGTGTTGTCGATGAATGTCAGGCGACCGAGCCGGAGTTGCGTGTCAACGCCTGGTATCCGCGCCTGGACGGCCAGGGCCTCCTTTTGCTGCGCGGCCTGGATCGCGGTCAGGTGTTTCTCGGGAACTGAGAAGGTCACGTAAATCGGCTCGATTTGGTTCACCACCAGCAAGGTTGTCTTGTTGGCCTCCACGACGGCCCCCTGGTTGAGCAAATAGGCCCCAGCCCGACCCGAGATCGGGGAGTTGATCGAGCAATACCCGAGGCTAAGGCGGGCCTGCTCGACAACAGCCCGGTCGGCCTTGACCTTCTGGTCCTGCGCGCCAGCGTCGGCTCGGGTCCTTTCAAAATCGGATCGAGTGACTGCGTTCGTGTCGAGTTCACTGTAGCGTGCGGCTTCGCTCTTGCGGAATTCCAACGCCGCCTCGTCGCTGGCCAGCATCGCTTCCGCCTGTTGGAGTGCCTCCGCGTAGGGGGCCGCGTCGATGGTGACCAGCAGCGATTCTCGTTGGACCTCGTCCCCCTCTCGGAAATGATACTTGAGGATCTGCCCCGAGATGCGGGGGACAATCTGCAGTGAGTTGTAAGACTCGACCGACCCCATGGCCTCCACAACCAGAGGCATGGTCTTGATCACAGCCGGGGCTGCCGTGACCGGGACGGGCGGAACCAGGGGTGCCGCCGCCTTCTTGCCGCAGCCGGATAGACCCAGGAGAACTGCTAACATTACTGACTCCATCGCGAGATCGAAGATGGGAACCCGGCGCCGCTTGGGGATGACCTGTGCGTGCCCGTTGGTGACCGGGCAGGTATCGAGGCACGCGAGAAATCTCCCGGTTTCGCGCAAGATACGTTCTTGTGACAGCAATGGGCACGCGGGCCAGTTCATCTGGCGTAGTGTAAAGACATGGCCGACAGTATGCCAGTGGCGAAATTCAGATGTTGCAGAGGTTGCGGCCCTTGCCAGGCTGGCGACGGGGTTGGATGCGACGCCCTGGCATGGGCGGAAGGGCTGGCGTCTTGGATTCGTGCGACATGGAAACCAATTACCAGCCAGGTGCCGGAAGCCAAGCGGGAGGATTTTTCCTAACTTCCACGGTCCGCTCAGTCTGGTGTCAGGTTGGTGGGCGTTATCGTTAACTCTCACTCGTGGCGGCACCGGATTTCACGTGGACAAATCAAGGCTGCCCTTCAACATCAGAAAAAAGCTGTTGCAGGCATCTGCCGGTTTTGATAACGGTATGGATGGAATTTGGAATCTGACGCGTCACAAATCGCGCCGAGTTCACGCGCCATAGGAACTATGAAATGCATCACTGTTTTATGCGGGCTACTTGCTTTCTTTTGGGCAACGATGGGCTTGTTTGCTCAGGTTACTTTTACCTACAATAACGCTACGATTACGACCGTTCCATACGGCGGCTCTTTTACTCTTTCCGTGGGCTGGGCAATTACTGCAACCAGACCTAATAAGGTGGATGTTTTTCTTAATGGCAGTTCCATTTTTCAAATGGCTCAACCTTTTCCGGTCCAATATACTTTAACTTATCCAATGAGCGGCGTTGACTCCGTGAACGACGGTTATTATCAGGTGCGGGTCTCAGACAGTTACAGTTATGCCCTGAATTCTGCACCCGTCTATCTTCATGTCTCCCCTGCCATTCTAATCCAACCGCAAGATACTCTATGTCTCGCGAAGTCTTCCACTACCATGGGCATTGCGGCGGGGCCAAGTGCGGCGACGTTCCAGTGGATTGACGCTGCCACAGGGGCCATTCTTTGGACGCAGGCAAGATTCTCTCCCACGGTCGCGAACAGCGGGCAGCGTATCTTTTGTCGAATCTCCAATTCATACGGTTCGGTCAGTTCAACGAGTGTGCTTTTGACTGTTGTTGCCCCTCCTGCAATAACCAGTCAGCCCACCAACGTTGTTGCGATGCTCGGAACCAATGCGAGATTTAATGTAACAGCGACTGGAACAACGCCCCTAAATTATCAATGGTACAAAAACGGACTCCCGATTCAGGGCGCAATCCTGAATTATATTATTCTCCCTGCCGTGACACTCACGGATGCAGGCACCTTCCAAGTCGTCATCTCAAACGGCTATGGACAAACAAACAGCAATGACGCCGTCTTGAAGGTCGTCACTTTGGTTTCGATAGCAACTCAGCCTGCAAGCCTGACCGTGGCCCAAGGACAAGACGCAAGCTTCAGAGTGTCGGTCTCTGGTTCTGAGCCGTATAGTTTCCAGTGGACAAAAAACGGGGCGACTCTCACTGGGGCAACCAATAGCACTTTGCAGCTCGTCGCTGTGGATTACAGTGCTCAGGGCGCCTATGCGGTGAGAATCGCAAACCCTTACAGTCAGGTTCTCAGCTCTAATGCGACCCTCACGGTTGTTGCTCCTGTTCCTGCCAACATCATTACTCAACCGACAAATCTGGTTGTGACCATAGGGAGCAATGCGACCTTTTTCGTAAACGCGCTTGGGACTTCACCACTGAACTATCAATGGCTCAAGAACGGCACCAACTTGGTGACAGGAGGGCGAATCACAGGGGCAACCTCAAATGCCCTGACCCTGGCGTCCGTCGTGGTCGATGACGCTGGCCAATACAGAGTCAGCGTCAGCAACGCCTATGGCACCAACACGAGCACCAACGCGAGTCTCATCGTGGTTGTTCCACCCGCAAACTTGAGCATTAGCCGGAATGCAAGCAACAGCGTCATTCTGCAAGTGAACGGCACACCCGGCTTTGCCTACGTATTGGAGGCCCTCACAAATCTCAACGCACCCCTCAACTGGCGTGCCATCAACACGAACGCTACCGACACAAATGGCACATTTAGTTGCATATTCTCAAATATACAGCTTTTCCCCTCAGTCTTTTTCCGCACACGAATGCCATAGCGTGCTCCCCGCAGGGTTCCAATTCACCCCCTGCCAGGCTTCAAGGATTCATGTCGCTCCACCGCTTCGCCTTCTGGCCGAAGATGTAGAGGGCGACGGCGGCGGCAACGCCAATGCAGGCGAACGGGATCCAGATGTAATGCGGATGGTAGGTGTCCCAAAGCGTTTGCGTTGCCGTGATGGGATTGAGCCCCGTGATTTCCTGCAACTTCGCCATCGCCTCAGTTCGCTTTACGCCTAACGCAGATTCCAACGTAGAGACCTGCCCGTTCCATGACTTGCCAGCGCCGTACGAAGTCTTCTCTGCCAGATAACGCAGGGCGAGGGTGGCTTTCTCGCCATAACGTCCATAGACGATGCCGGCTATCCATGAACCGAGGAAAACGCCAACGCCGACCGGGATGTTCACGTAGCCGAGGTAAAGTCCCTTCTTGCCGGGCGGCGCGATCAGGCCGAGGTATTCACTCTTCTTCGGCCCGGTCATCATTTCGCCCAAGGAAAAGCAGAGGATGCCCAGCACGAGCACCCACGCGCTTTGCGTCCAACCCGCGACCACGACACCAATCGTGGCCATGCACATGCCAATGAGCATCGCCGTCAATGTGCGCATCCGCCGCGTCAACCAGGCGGTGAGGACCACGCCCAGAATGATGAAGAAAGCGTTAAAGCTCAGCAGCACCTGCTGCGGAATCATCGGTCCGCGCGCGGTTTGCTCGACAAACACCTTGCGCAAACCTTCCGGCATCCATTGCAGGGACTTCGCCATCGGGGCGCTGCTCACCCAATCGGCGATGAAGTTGGGCTGCAGATCCCAGAGTTGATACATCATCAACCAGAAGCACGACATGATGGCCATGAACGAGAGCAGGCGTGGCTCGACGATGTTGGTCATGGTGCGCCAGAGCACCTGGCCGATGTTCTCGGTCTTGGACGCGCCGGAAGGAACGTCCTCGAACGCGAAGAGGAGAAGCAGGTTCAACGAGGTGAAGCCGGCCGAAACGATGAACAAGTTGCGCCAGGCTTCGGGCGAGTTTGCCGTGGTCCCGAACCAGCCCTTGAGCAGGAAAAACGATGGTAGGAAGTGCCCGATGAACGCGCCCACGTTTACGACCCAGTAGAAGATACCCCAACCGACCGACGAGTTTTCTTTGGTCAGTTGGTGAGCCAGGGAGGCTTGGATGGCGGGTTTGAAAAACGCGGTGCCGGTCGCCAACGTCAGGATGGCCAGGAAGAAAGACCAGAAGTTGCTCACTCCGGAAATGTCCCGCATCAAAGCAATAAGCAGATAGCCCACCATCATAGTGCTTACAGAGAAAAACAACGTGCGCTTGTAACCAAAACGATCTGCCAGTCCGCCGGTAACAATGGGGAGAAAGGATTGGAAAATGGCCCACCAGGCGTAAATGGTGCCCTTGTCCGAGGCGGTCAGATGCAATCCGCCCGGGTTGTCCGCCTGCATGATGTAAATGGGTGCCATGACGCGGAGGTTGTAAAAGGCCAGGCGCTCCCACATTTCGATCGTGTTGAGGGTCCAGAACGTGCGGCCCAGTTTGGGGGCGCGGGTGGCGGTGGGGTAGGATTCGCGCATGCTGATTTTTGCGCCACTCTACTAATCGCCCGCGATCAAGTCTAGCCGCCACGCTGCAAACCCGTCACACATGGATGAGGATGAGGAACTGGGTTGCACCATTGTCCCTAAGCGGCTAAGCTGTCTGCATGATAATGGTGGAAAACACGGAGACAGACGTGCGGGTAACAATTCCCAGGAACGCTGTGCCACCGAAGCAGCTCAACGCATTTCTCACCAGCAAGTTTGTATCAAGCGCAATCATGTTCCCGGTCTCCGATAGATTTCCGCGGGGAACAGCCGGCAGTGAGCCAGCCCCATCTTCGACAGGCGAAACTTCAGGCCCGTGGCCAGGCAGCCGCAACCGTACTTGATGCTGCGGCGCAAGTTGATGGACGATGCCTCCGGGAAATACTTCGTCGGGCAGCTCACCTCGGCAATCGTGAAGCCGTACCAGAGGATTTGCGCCAGCATTTGGTTGTCGAACACGAAATCATCCGAGTTGTCCGCCAGGCGCAGCGTCTCGAGAATCTCCCGCGAGAAGGCGCGGTAACCGGTGTGATACTCGGAAAGCTTGGCGCCCAGCAGGATATTCTCCAGCAGGGTCAGCCAACGGTTTGAGAAGTATTTCCAGAGCGGCATGCCGCCCTGCAACGCGTATCCGCCCAGGATGCGGCTGCCCAGCACGCAGGGATGCAGCCCGTTACCGATAATCGAGACCATGGCGGGAATCAATTTCGGGGTGTATTGATAATCGGGGTGAATCATGATGACGATGTCCGCTCCCGCCTCGAGCGCCAGCCGGTAGCAGGTCTTTTGGTTTCCCCCATACCCTTTGTTGATCTCATGCACATGCACCTGCACGCCTTCCAACCCCCGCGCAATCGACACCGTGTCATCACGGCTGCCGTCATCGACCAGAATGATCCGATCCACCAGCCCCTGATCCCGCACTTCGGCATAGGTCTGGGGAAGCGTCCTGGCCGCGTTATACGCGGGCATCACCACCACCACTTTCTTGTCTCGATACATTTTTCCAGAAACAAAAATGCCTGAGCCTGCACCTGCTTGAGAAGCTTAAAATGTTCCAGGTTGGTCTTTGTTGTTGATGCCCCCAGTTCCTTCTTGCAACTCAGTCTCAATCAATTTATTCTCCTCCCAGTGAAGAAACAACCGATGCGCGCGTTCGAGGTTCAGGAAGGCAGTTGTGCCGGGCCGACGGTGTGTCCGCTCAGCCAGGTCCAGGCCGGCGTGGTTGTCTGCATCAAGAAGCTCTCTGCAACGCCAGAGGTCACTGATCGCCTCCGCGAACTGGGTTTTTGCGAGGAGCAGAAGATCAAGCTGCTCACGCGCCGATCCAACTTCATCTGCCAGGTTTGCAACGCGCGATTCGGCATCAGCGAAGAGCTGGCCGACTCCATTTTGGTCGAAGCCGTCCCTGCCTCGATGGTCGATGCCTGAGGAAAGCCAGACGATGCCTCCCGCCCTCCAGCCGCTGACGTCGATCGCCTTGGGCGCCACCGCAACGATCGCCGAAATCAACCTCCCCCCCGAGAGTCGTTCCCGGTTGATGGAAATGGGATTGCTGGTCGGCACGTCGGTTGAACTGGTTCGTTTCGCTCCCCTGGGCGACCCCGTCGAGATCAAGGTGCGCGGTTACAACCTGACCTTGCGCAAGCAGGAATCGGAACAGATTCTTGTGCGGGCGAATGCGTAGCCGCGCGCGACTGAGGGCAAGGTGCTTCAATATCTTTCTCCTTACGTTGTCCTGACCGGCAATCCGAACTGCGGCAAGACCACGTTGTTCAACGCGCTGACCGGTCTGCGGGCCAAAGTGGGCAACTACGCCGGCGTCACCGTCGAGCGCAAGGAAGGCCCTTTGCTGGGAACGCCCGCCGGCATGAACGTCCGCGTGCTGGATTTACCCGGCGCCTACAGCCTCAGCCCGCAGTCCCTGGATGAACAGATTTCCCGCGACGTTCTGCTCAATCGGCTTCCCGAATTGCCGGCACCTGCCGTGATCATCGCGGTCGTCGATGCCTCAAATCTCCAGCGCAACCTTTATTACGCCACCCAGGTCATCGAGCTGGGCCATCCAACTTTGCTGGCCTTGAACATGGTTGATGTGGCGGAGGAAAACGGCCATCGCATCGACCCCGAGAAACTTGCGGGCGCGCTCGGCGTTCCGGTGCTGTCGCTGGTCGCCAGCACCGGCGAGGGACTTCCCGCCCTCCGGCAGCAAATCGTTTCCTCGCTTCAAGACCCGGGCGAGCCCAAGCCGCGCCAATTCTGCGAGCTGCCTGTCCCGCTTCAAGCCGAAACCGACACCATCGCCGAATTGGTGGCCGAGGCTTTCCACGAACGCCGGGCCCAGGCGGCCGCTGAAGCGCTGCTCATTCTCAGCAACGAGAAAGCCCTGGCTTCCAGCCTCCAACATTATCCGGCCAATATCCTGGAAGCCGTCGCCGCTGCCCGCCGGCGGTTGGAGGCTGCCGGCATCGACTGGCGCAGCGTGACCATCGAAGGCCGCTATTTGACCGTGTCGAAGATTCAGCAGGCCGTCACGACGGAATCGGCCGCGCCGGGCGAGACCTTGAGCGACAAGCTGGACCGGGTTCTGACCCACAAGGTCTGGGGCGCTGTCATCTTTGTCGTCGTCATGACCTTGATGTTCCAGAGCATATTCACCTTCGCGCGCATCCCGATGGATGTCCTGCAAAGC
This sequence comes from Verrucomicrobiota bacterium, assembly GCA_037130375.1. Classification (GTDB taxonomy): domain Bacteria; phylum Verrucomicrobiota; class Verrucomicrobiia; order Limisphaerales; family UBA8199; genus JAPLUA01. The sequence continues at coordinate 8,369 of JBAXTC010000104.1, forward strand.
GGCGTGGCCTGGCTAGGGGACATCGTTGGTCGGATGCTCCCATCCGGGGATTTGAACAGTCTGCTGGTGGACGGGGTGGTCGCGGGCGTTGGGGCCGTCGTCGTGTTTTTGCCACAAATCCTCCTGCTGTTTCTGTTCATCGGTTTCCTGGAAGACACTGGTTACATGGCGCGCGCAGCCTTTCTCATGGATCGGCTCATGAGCAAAGTCGGCTTGCACGGCAAAAGTTTCATTCCGATGCTCAGTTCGTTTGCCTGCGCCATTCCCGGCATCATGGCTACACGCACGATTGAGACCCCCAAAGACCGCCTGGTAACGATCCTGGTGGCGCCGCTGATGAGCTGCTCCGCCCGCTTGCCGGTTTACACTCTGCTTATCGGCGCATGCATCCCCAACGTGGCGGTTCTTGGCTTCCTCAAACTCGCCGCGCTCACCATGCTCGCCATGTACCTGCTCGGCATCGCCGTCGCGCTGCTCATGGCATGGCTCTTCAAAAAGACTCTCCTTAAAGGTGAGACCCCCATGTTGATTATGGAGTTGCCCCCGTACAAACTACCTCTGTTCAAGGTGGTTCTGCGGCACATGTGGGATCGTTCAAAGCTCTTTCTGCGCCGTGCGGGCACGGTGATTCTGGGCATCAACATCCTGCTCTGGTTCCTGGCCACTTATCCGAAGAACGCGGCCTTGGAGAGCCAGTTTCAAGCCCGGAAGATTGCGCTCGCCGCCCAGGTATTCCCGGAAATCTCGGGCGCGCCCGCTCTGGCAAAGAAAATCGAGCGGTTGACCAGCTATCGTTTCCTCGAAACGAATGATCCTCCGGGGGCTCCTCCCGGTTATCGCAGCGTCATGTCCGCCCTGGATGAGAGGTCGAGCCCGTCATCCACCATTCTTTGGTCGCCAACTCAAGTTGACGCTTTTCAAAAACTCCAAGCTCTCAGCAAGCAGGAAACGGGTGAAAAGCTCCGCCAAAGTTTCGCCGGCTGGATGGGTCGAGCCATCGAACCGGTGATCGCTCCGCTGGGTTTCGATTGGAAGATGGGGATCGGCATCGTCACCTCCTTCGCTGCGCGCGAAGTGTTCGTGAGCACTATGTCCATCGTCTATAACGTCGGCACCTATGATAAGTCCGAGTCCGGCATGAACGACCTGGAAAAGACGATGCGGGAGCAAAGGCTCCCCGATGGCAGGCTGGTTTACACCCCCCTGACGGCGATAACCTTGATGGTCTTTTACGTTTTCGCTCTCCAATGCGTCAGCACCGTCGCAATTGTCCGGCGCGAAACCAATTCCTGGAAATGGCCGTTCTTCCAATGGCTTTACATGGGTATGCTGGCGTGGGGGGGCGCTTTCCTCGCGCACCAGATCGGTCGGCTGATGGGATGGGGCTGACATCGGGCGCAGGATGCGATGAAAAACTTTGCCTGCGATCACGCAGTGCGCATCTCAGAAATGACTGTCGCCCATTTCGGTTGGCAACTCCGCAGTTCAAGGGTATGGTAAAACATTATGAAGCGGACGACCTTGCGAGCCTTGGTAATCATCCAATTGTTTCTCTCCACCAACGCGGTGTTGCTTTTTGCCCAGGCCAATTCCTTCTCCGAAGGCGCGATCTGTCGCACCAATAGAACCCTGCTCCAGCACGGAAGCGAGTTGACGCTGCTGCCCGACGAGATGACGATGCCGGACGGTATCAAGGTGTTCACTAATGGCATGTTTCGGGTCAACGAAGGCAAAGCTCGCAACCTGGAGGCAGGGCAAATCCTTCGCGCCGATGGCATCCTGTTGAATCCGGACGGCTCGATTATGCCTGTGTTCGACCACATTGCCATGAGCAAAGGCGTCGTGATGGTCTTCAAGGATGGCGCAGGCGAGCGACTGACCTCCACGCTGACCTTGCCCGAGGGCTCTATTATCAATCCCGACGGGTCTTTTGCCCGTCCCAATGGACGCCACGCCCGTCTGGTGGACGGCCAATTAATAACGTTGGAGGGTGCCGCCATGAGCACACTGGACACCATCACCTTGCGCAATGGCAAAGTGGTCGTTTACAAATCCGGAGCTTTGATTCGGCTTGATTCCCCTGTCCAAATCATGGGTATGTACGACGGAAGCCGCGTCCGAGCAGACGGCCTGATCACCTCACCAAATGGCGCAACCAGCCAACTGACGGAGGGACAGACCATCACTGTTGAAGGCGTGCGCCCGGGCTGGTAGGGGGTGGCTGCGAGGCCGGGGGTTAGGCCAATTCAACTCTTCGCAAATATGCGATTCGCCTCGACCAGCGTCTCCTTCGACCCAATGTCGTACCAGAGACCGGGCACTTTCCACGTATAGACCGGCACGCGCGGGTAGAGCCATTGAATGAGCCGGCCGGGTTGATCGGGATTGTTGCCCTCGGCGATGTATTGCTGAATCAGGGGCAGCGTGGATCGCGGGTAAAAATAGAGCGCGATGCCAGTCAACGTGCTCGCCGGGTTCTTCGGCTTCTCCTCGAAGAACGTGATGCGCCCCTCGCCGTCCAGCGTGATCGCGTTGTATTTCTTGATCTGCTCCAAATCGCCCACGTCATAGACTGCCAAAACGGGCGCGTTCTTCTCCCGGCAAAAACGGCCAAAGTCCGGCAGCTTTTCGCTGAATAAATTGTCGCCCGCAACCACAATGATGTCGTCAGCGACCTTCTGGCTTTGGAGGACAAACTGAATGTCCCCAATGGCGCCGAGCTTGTTGGTGTCGTCGGTCGAACCGTCATTGACAATGGTGAAATTGAGCTTTGCCTTGGTGGCACGGTAGTCGTCCGCCCATTTCTGAAAGTGGTCGGCGAACTTCGCGTTAGTGACAACGTAGATGCGGTCGATCTCCCCAATCGGCGCCAGATTGTCGAGCACGTAATCAATCATTGGTTTGCCGGCCACCGGCAGCAATGGTTTTGGCTGCGTCAGTGTCATCGGGTAAAGCCGGGTCGCATAACCCGCCGCCAATATAATCACCTTCATGTTTTTTGTCCTTTCTCTCGGCTACTTTGAATAAGCCATTTGCAACGCGTTCAACTCATTTAACCCGCTGGAGCTTTTCCAGACACTTCATTTCGTCTCGAAAAGGCTCGGCGCAATCTGTCTCGCCAAATCCTGGCAACGGGCCAGGATTTCGGACGCGGCCTCGCAATTCAGGGCAAAAGCCGCCAACTCCTTCGCCTCGCTCAGTTTCAGCCGGCGGATGATGAACTTGATCTGCGGCACCAGCGGCGGAGCCGCGCTCAGTTCATCGACGCCCAGGCCAAGCAACAAGGGCGTCAGCACGGCATCCCCCCCCATCTCACCGCAGACGCTCACCCGTACGCCGTGGTTATGCGCGGCATCGACGATCATCTTGATCAGCCGCACGATGGCCGGATGCGTCGGTTCATACAAATGCGCTATCTTTTCGTTCATCCGGTCCACTGCCAGCGAGTACTGAATCAAATCATTCGTGCCGATGCTGAAAAACTTCACGCGCTTGGCCAGTGAGTCCGCCACCATGGCCGCCGAAGGTGTTTCGATCATCGCCCCGATTTCGATGTGCTCGTCAAAGGGGATATTCTCGCGGCGCAGCTCGGCTTTGTATTCCTCGACCAGTTCATTGGCCTGTTTGAGTTCATCGAGACTCGAGATCATCGGGTACATCATCTTCAGATTGCCTTCCGCGCTGGCCCGTAGAATCGCGCGGAGTTGCGCCCGAAAGATGTCGCGCTCCTGCAACGAAATCCGGATTGCCCGCCACCCGAGAAAGGGATTGAGTTCCGTGGGCATCTGCATGTGTGCCAGAAACTTGTCACCGCCCAGATCCAGCGTGCGAATAATGACGGGAAGCGGTTTCAAGGCCGCCGCGACTTCACGGTATGCCTGGTATTGCTGTTCCTCGCCAGGCAGCCGGTCGCGGTTCAGGAAAAGGTATTCCGTGCGGAACAACCCCACCCCCTCCGCGCCGCAGGCTTTGACTTGCTCGGCGTCGCTGGCCTGCTCAATATTGGCGGCCAGGAATACGTGTTGGCCGTCCAGTGTGATGGCCGGCTCCCGCAGGATGTCCCCCAGCGTTCGCTGCAACGTCACCTGCTTCAGGATGATCTGGCCGTATTCAAAGAGCGTCTGATCGGTCGGGTTGACGACGATGACGCCGTTCAGACCATCCAGAAGGGCATACTGGCCGCTTTCCATCTGGCTGCTCCCGTCCCTCAACCCCACCACCGCTGGAATCCGCAGCGACCGCGCCATAATGGCTGTGTGTGATGTCCTGCTCCCCACGTCCGTCGCAAACCCCAGCACGTTGCGCTTGTCAAGTTGCGCCGTGTTCGACGGCGTCAAATCGTGGCTGATGATGATGCACGGCTCCTTCAGATGCCGAAGGTCGCTCTCCACCTCGTAGCCGAGCAGATTATTCAAGACGCGCGCTGTCACATCGCGCATGTCGGTGGCCCGTTCCCGCAAATACTCGTCTTCGATGGCCGCCAGCGTCGCCGCGTAACGTTCCGCCACGGTGTGGAACGCGTGCTCCACGTTCACTTGTTCCTTCTGGATCACCCGCACCACCTCGTCTAGAAGCGTCCGGTCTTCGAGCACCAGCAAATGCGCGTCGAAAATGCTCGCTTCCTGCGCTCCCATCCCCGTGCTGACCTTCTGCTGCACCTCGAGAATCTGGTGCCGCGTCTGGACCAGGGCCTTTTCCAGCCGGTTGATCCCCTCCCCCAACTCCGCCTCCGAAAGCTGCCGTCGCGCGATGCTGGGCTGGCTCCGGCGGAGCACAAGAAGCTTGCCGCGACACACCCCGGCCGACACCGGTATGCCCCGGAAACTCTTTTCGCCCTTATGCAACGGCTCTGGCATGGATGATTCTTATCTTATCCAAGGCCCCTTGGAAAGCAATTCCTTTGAAATTTCGCTTGCCAACAAACCCCTTAATTTCATTCACTACGTCCGCACTCTGCGGCTTTACCGCCATGAAAAATACAACTTCTATCGAACGTCGTGGCCTCCTCGCCGGAGGCAACTGGATCATTGACCTGGTCAAAATGATCGATGTCTATCCCCAGCCCGAGCAGCTCGCCAACATCCGCAGCCAGTCCGAAGGGACCGGCGGGGCTGCTTACAACGTCTTGATCGACCTCGCCCGATCCGGCACCCCATTCCCGCTCTTCGCCGCCGGTCTCGTCGGCCAGGACGCCCTCGGCCAGCATATCCTCAATACTTGCCGCGAGTATAAGATCGACGTGTGCCACCTCGGCGCCACCCCAAAAGCTCCAACCTCCTTCACCGACGTCATGACCGAGCTAGGCCACGGACGGCGAACCTTCTTCCATGCGCGCGGAGCCAATGCGCTCTGGTCTGGCGATGATTTGGATTTTAAGAATATCCCGGTGCGCATCTTCCATCTGGGCTATCTCCTCCTGCTCGATACCCTGGACCAGCCAGACCCCAAGTTTGGGACCAGGGCCGCCCGTTTGCTCGCCAAGGCCCAGGCAGCCGGCATCAAAACCAGCGCCGATGTTGTCAGCGAAGACAGCGACCGCTTCGCCAAAATCGTTAACCCCGCCCTCAAACACGTCGATTACTGCATCCTCAACGAAATCGAGGCCGGCAAGACCACCGGCTTCAAAATCCGCCAACCCGGGGGCCGCCTCGACACCGTCGCCCTGCGCCACGCTGCTGGTGCGCTCCTCCAGCAAGGCGTCCGCGAACTCGTCGTTGTTCATTTCCCCGAAGGCGCCTTCGCCCGCACGCGTAAAGGCGACGACTTCTGGCAACCGTCGTTAAAGCTGCCTCCGAAGTACATTGCCGGCACCGCCGGGGCTGGCGATGCCTTCTGCGCTGGCGTCCTCTACGGTTTGCACGAAGGCTGGGACATCCAGCGCTGTTTGCTCACGGGCGTCTGCATCGCTGCCGCCTCGCTCGCCGACGCCACCTGCACCGCCGGTGTCAAATCGATGAACACCTCGCTGGCCCTGGCCAAAAAACTCGGCTTCGCCCCTGCCATCGATCCCGGAGACTGAGGAAGACAGAAAGAGATCGGAGGCCGGAATTCGGCACTGCCTCCCCGCTCACGCCCTTTCCATGTACTTCCCGGTCCGGGTATCCACTTTGATTTTCTCTCCCGTCTTGATGAACAGCGGCGCCTGCACCGTGATTCCCGTCTCGAGAAGAATCGCCTTCTGGACATTGTTCGCCGAATCACCCCGAACGCCCTCCGGCGCATCCGCCACCTTCAACACCACGCTCGACGGCATCTCGATCGTTACCGCTTTGTCCTCGACGAACGTCACGGTCACCGACGCGTTTTCCACCAGGTAATTCTTGGCGTCGCCAACGATTTCCGGTGACAACGTTACCGTCTCGTACGTTTCGGGATCAGAAAAAACATAATCTTCGACGTCCTTGTAGCTGAAATCCATCTTGCGGGTCATCATCGGCACCACGTCCAGTTTCTCCGTGGAACTAAAGCGCACGTCCGAAGACTTGCCGCTGCGGAGGCTCCGAAGTGTCGCCTGCACAAACGCGCGCAGGTTGCCTGGCGTCCGGTGCTGGCTGTCCAACACCACGCAGATGTCGCCATTGTAATTAATCGCCATACCTCGGCGAAGATCATTTGCTGTTGCCATATCTTACAAACTAAAGTTCAAACTCATCCTCCGCCGTTCCGCGACGGGAGCCGTAAACAATAGCCACCTCCCTTCCCGAGCGCAAGCCCCGTTTTTGGCGTTCGCGCGACAAACAGGGCGGATTCAAGAAATCGTAGCCGCCGACGGGAGTCGGCGCTGATCTCCTGTTCAATCCCAAATCCATGAACCAACAGGAGGAAACGGAGATAACGGAGAAGGGAA
>JBAXTC010001040.1:0-2301 GCA_037130375.1 Verrucomicrobiota bacterium
GCGGCGAAACCATCTGCCACGCTTTCCGCAACCAAGGCATTCACGCGACCGCCGCCCGCCTCGCCATGACTTACGGGCCGGGTACGCGCAAGGGCGACAAGCGCGCCATGAATTCCTTCATTGAGAAGTCGTTGTGCCAGGGCAAGATTGAATTGATGGATGCCGGGAAGGCGATCCGCACTTACTGCTATGTGAGCGACGCGGTGGAGTTGATGTGGCAGGCCGCGTTGCACGGCACGCAGCCGGTTTACAATATCGGCGGACACTCGACCCTGACCATCGGCGAACTCGCGAAGCTCATCGGCCAACTCGTCGGTGTGCCGGTGTCGTTCCCCGCACAATCCGCCGAAGTCGCGGGCGCATCGGAGGAACTACGGATGGATTTGACGCGGCCGGAAACAGAGTTCAAGAAGAGCAGCTACGTGAGCCTCGAAGACGGCTTGCGCGCGACGATCGAATGGCAGCGACAGCTATACAGATCGTGACTTTGGAACAAAGCAGCAAGATTTTCGTAGCAGAAATAGGAACGGAAACCTTAATTAACCGCGACAAATATAAACATGTTCTGGAAACTTCAAGAAGACGCTCTCACCGAGACTGATTTGAACGCGCTCGTGGATTTCATCCGCAGCAAAGAGCGGTTTACCCAAGGCCCGCGCATCCGCGAGTTCGAGCAGAGCTACGCCAAATGGATGGGCAGCAAGTACTGCGTGATGGTGAACTCGGGCAGTTCCGCCAACCTGCTGCTCATCGGCGCGGTAAAGGAGTTGAACGGCTGGCAGGATGGCGACGAGGTCATTGTGCCCGCCGTCACATGGCCTACGACCATCACACCGGTGATGCAATGTGGTCTCAAACCGGTGTATGTAGATGCGAACCTGACGGACTTGTCGTTCGACTATGACCAGCTCGCCAAAAAGATCACGCCCCGCACGCGCGGTATTTTCGTAGCGCACCTGATTGGCTTCCCGGCGGACATGGACAAACTGCTGGCGATAACCAAGCAGCACAACCTAACGCTGCTCGAAGACTGCTGCGAATCGCAAGGCGCGAAGTGGAAAGGCGAAAAAGTAGGCACCCTCGGCCTCGCCGGCACGTTCAGCCTTTACTGGGGGCACCACATGACGGCCATCGAGGGCGGTCTCATCACCACCAACAGCGAGGAGCTTTACCACATGCTCCTGCTCAAACGTTCGCACGGCCTTGCGCGCGAATTGCCCCCCGAACTCCACGCCGGCATCGCCGCACAGTACCCGGATATCGATTTCAAATTCCTATTCCTCACCGACGGCACGAACTTCCGCAGCACCGAGCTCAACGCCATCCTCGGGATATGCCAACTCGCGAGGCTCGACGATTTCATCCGCATCCGCAACCGCAATTTCCGCCGCTACGTGGAGCTTTGCCGCCGCTATCCCGACGACCTCATTCCGCTCGACGGCGCGGAGGTCTCGTCTTTCGCTTTTGCGTTTCTGTTCAAGAACCGCGCGAAGAAAGCCGCGTTCCAGAAAACCATCGGCGAGGCCGGCATCGAATCGCGCCCGCTTATCGGTGGCAACCTGATGCGCCAGCCGTTCTTGCGCAAGTACTATCGCCCGGCGGAATTCCCCAACGCAGATTTTTTGCACGAGAATTCGTTTTACATCGGCAACCACCAATTTGTGACCGACGAACGCCTGGACGTGCTTGATGGCTTGATGCGGAAATTCTTCGGCCAGGAGTCCATCACAAAGTGATTTGATATGAAAAAAGCCTTGATCACGGGCATCACTGGACAAGATGGCTCGTATCTCGCGGAGTTGCTTTTGAAGAAGGGCTACGAGGTCCACGGACTTTACCGCCGCTCCTCCTCCTTCAACACGGCGCGGCTGGAAGGTATTTGGCAGGATCCGCACGAACCCAACCCGCGCTTGCTTGGCCGATTCGGCGACCTTGCCGACGGCGTAAGTCTCGTGAAAATGATTTATGACCTGCAGCCGGATGAAATCTATCATCTCGGCGCGCAAAGCCACGTCCGCGTGAGTTTTGACATCCCCGAATACACCGCCGATGTCACCGCCCTGGGCACCATGCGCATTCTCGAAGCCCTCCGCGAGTCCGGCGCGAAAACGCGTTTTTACCAGGCATCTTCCAGCGAGATGTTCGGCAAGGTACAAGAGATTCCGCAGCGCGAGACTACGCCGTTTCATCCGCGCAGTCCCTACGCCGTCTCGAAGGTGTTCGCCTATTGGGCCACGGTGAATTATCGCGAGAGCTACAATCTGTTCGCGTGCAACGGGATCTTGTTCAACCACGAATCGC
>JBAXTC010001041.1:0-2300 GCA_037130375.1 Verrucomicrobiota bacterium
GCCGTGTCGGCACACCCATTGCTAAGCAGCCAACAGCATGAATAGCGTAAACCTCGTCCAAAGTAGCCGCCGACGGCAGTCGGCGCAAACGGGATCACTGCCTCATCTCCTTCCCGTCTTCCCACCTTCCCTGTTCATCTCGTGCAGCCATAAATCTAACCACGCCGAAAGAATGTGAGTTTGAAAACACCTGCCCCTATGAATTCCTGCGAGCTTTCCCCCGCCGCCCCTCCCAAGCCAACCCCAGACCCGGCGGCCCTGCTTGCCTCTGTCATCCGCTTCGAGCGGGTCATTGCCATGGACCCCTCCAATGCGATCTCGTCGGAAGCCCCGCAAATCCTGGCCCCCGGCAGGTCGTCAACGCCTCGTCTCAGTGCCCAACAGAAGAATCTGTGAATACTCCAGCCACATCACCGGCACAGGATCTCCTGAGCCACACCTTGGCCTTTTGCGATTCAAGCCGCGACTGCGGGTGTGCTGGACTGGATGCCTCTGACAGGATTGTTGCACGGCGAGAAACACCACAGCATCAGTGAGAAAATTGGAGCCAGTCAAACTAACTTAGGAAGAACTATGAAAACACATGTTACCAAAACTCCGTTGGAAGGATTAGTGGTTGTTGATATTGATTACTTTAATGACGAGCGCGGTTTTTTCATCGAGGTCTGGCACAAGCGGGATTTTGCCGCGGCCGGCTTGGAACTGGACTTCGTTCAGGAGGGGCACTCACGCTCGGCTTACAAGATTTTGCGAGGGCTGCATTATCAGGACATGACTGCTCCGATGGGTAAATTGGTGCGATGCACTTTTGGCAAAGTCTGGGATGTCGCGGTGGACCTGCGGCCCAGTTCAGCTACTTTGGGCAAGTGGTTCAGCATTGAGCTTTCGGCGGATAACAAGAAGCAGGTTTATGTTCCGCCGGGTTTTGCGCACGGCTTCGCCACCCTGTCGGATTTTGCCGAATTGCAGTACAAACAAACCGGTTTTTACACGCCTCCATCCGAGGGCACACTCATCTGGAACGACGCAGATGTCGCGATTACATGGCCCTTCAGCGACCCGATTCTGTCCAAGCGCGATCAAAATGGCAAGACGTTCAAGGACTATCTGACGAACCCGGCGTTCAAATAAGGCACCGATGAAAATACTTCTTCTCGGTGCCAATGGGCAGCTCGGCAGCGACCTGGTAAAGGTCTTCAAGACGGATGCCCCGTGCCATGTTCTTAGCTCACTTACTCACGCCGAGCTTGAAATTACGGCTCATGACCGGGTGAGAGCAGTTTTGCAGGATCTTCGTCCTGACGTCGTCATCAACACTGCGGCGTACCACAAGGTTGATGAGGTGGAGCAGAATCCTGATCGTGCGTTTGCGGTGAATGCCACTGCCGTCTGGAATTTGGCGAAGGCGTGCCGGGAAATCAACGCGACGCTGGCGCATATCAGCACCGATTACGTGTTTGGCCAGGACTTGGCGCGGCAGACGCCCTATACGGAAAACGAAAAGCCCGCGCCGTTGAATGTCTATGGCGTAAGCAAAGCTGCCGGTGAACTGCTGCTCCAATCGGTGTGTCCACGACACTACATCGTTCGCACTTCTGGGCTTTACGGGGTGAAAGGGGCTTCCGCAAAAGGCGGAAACTTCGTGGAAACGATGTTGCGTCTGGCCAAAGGGGGCAAAGCGATCAAGGTGGTGGACGACCAGCGTTTAACTCCCACATTTACGGTGGATCTGGCCAAAGCGCTGATTGCGCTGATTGCAAGCGAGCGATACGGGTTGTACCACGCCACCAATTCCGGAGACTGCACCTGGTTCGAATTTGCTCAGCGCATCTTCCAGCTAGCCGGCCTTTCTCCAAGCCTTAAAGCCACCGTGACCGCAGAGTTTCCGACCCCGGCGGTGCGTCCCTCGTACTCGGTTTTGGCCAAAGGCGCTTGGACGGCAGCGGGATTTTCGATCCTACGCCCGTGGCCGGACGCTTTGCAGGAGTATTTGACAATTAGAAATGAGACAACGAATTAATCTATACAACAAAATATGATATTAGTAACTGGTGGAGCAGGATATGTCGGCAGTGTGTTGGTTCCGGAGCTGCTGGCCCAGGGCAAAGAAGCGGCGGCCATTGAACAGCTAGGCAAAGGCGTGGTCATCGCCTCGGACCAGCTGAACGCCAGCCTGGCGATCCGAGGCATGATGGTCGAGCGCCGGTTCGGCGACGCGGGGGCGCGCATCGTCATCGAAGAGTTCATGCAGGGGCAGGAAGCCTCGGTCTTTGCGCTGACCGACGGGCGGCGCGCGGTCC
>JBAXTC010001042.1:0-2300 GCA_037130375.1 Verrucomicrobiota bacterium
ACTTGTGGGTGAGAAACCGAGAAATAAGTCCGGGTAACTCCGCACTGGAGCGCCACTTGGAAGCGACCACACCTCCCCGTTTACTGCGCAAAAGCGGTGGTCCGCTGACAGAACCAACTGGTTGGCAAAAAGGCGGCTCCTCCCCTTGGCGTCCGGGGCGAAAGCAATGACGAATGGCGGCTTCCGTTCCCAGAGCAGCAGACGCCCGTCCCTCCCACAACTCACCAGATTCGAGCTTGCGCCAATGAAGGCGATCCCTTCAACGTCGTTCAAGTGTCCGGCCAAACGCTCGCAGGCTTCGAGGTGGGCGGTCTCGGCAAAGCGAATCCACTCGAGGTTGCCGCTCGCCACGAACCGGCCATCGGCCGATAGAGCAAGGTCCGCACTCCTCAATAACCAAGGCCACGGCGACTCCCAAAGTGTCCGCCCATCGGCTGGATCAAACACGCTGATTTTATCCGGGCGCGAAGCCCAAATGCCCCGAACCCCTCGGGCAGCAATCGCACCACCTTTGCGAGCGATAGTATCCACCTCCCGCGAGGGCGTCGCCAGGAATGCTTGAATTCGCGTTCCGGTGACGGCATCCCAACGTTGCAATGTGCCAGCATGGCTGACCCCGGCCAGGACGGTTGAATTGGTTTCCCACCAAAGCAGCGGGCCGCTCGCATCGGGGAAGCTGTGCAGCATCCGATGTTGCTCATAGTCCCAGATCGCAACCCACGTCTCGGGAGGCTCCAAGAAGGGGATATAAGAACCCACGGCGATCCAAGGGCGGTCCGGCGCGAAGCTAATCACGTCGGCGCGTCCCACCGCGAAAACATTCGTCTGGCCGGTGGTGGTGTTAAGCAATACGAGATCGTTAGTAGTTCCGAGTGCGATCCACCGCCCGTCAGGGGAGACTGAGATTTGCTCGTAGCGTCGATGCATTCGCGGCCACCGTTGCACGACCTTTCGCCGAGACAGGTCGAATGCCTTGATCTCGTCCGGATCAATCAAGGCCACCATTTTCCCATCCTGGGCTGCCGCCAGACCTGTGAACCGGTTCGTTTGCTCCAGCAAGACGGCCGTATGTTGGCCCTTGGCGAGATGGGCATAATGAAACCATTCAAAGCCTCGGCGATCCGGCTGATCCGGTCGGGGCAGGTGATCGTTCAGTAGCTCCCGTGCAAGAGCCAGAAGACCATTTCCAAGTGCCTGTTGAACAGCTTGCATGTCACTTGTGTAGCGCAGGCTGACCGCGCGATCCTCGCTCTCTTGCGCCTGACGTCGCTGGCGTTCAGCTTCGAGCCGGGCTTTTTCCTCCTGCTTGAGCAATGCGGATTGCCGGGCTTCAGCACGCGTAGCCCGCACCGCCAACCAACTACTCACCACCACCCCTATCATCAGCAACCCAGCAATAGCGCTTGCCACGGCCAACCCCGCCTTGTGTCGACGCGCGAATTTCGTAAGCTGGTAGGCCGCGCTCGGAGGGCGTGCGAGCACCAACTCGTCGTTCAGGTGCCGCTGGATGTCCACCGCCAGCCCATTGGCCGTCTCGTAGCGGCGGGTGCGGTCCTTCTCCAGGCACTTCATTACGATCCAGTCCAGGTCCCCTCGCACTTGGTGGATAAGCTTGGGTGGCTCGGATTGCCGGCGCCTGGCCACGGTGGTCTGTTCGGCTGCCTCCAGGGTGCTAATCCGTGTCGAAGGCCGCGCCGGCTCTTCCTCGCGGATGATGCGCCGGATTTCGTCCAGGCCCGCGTGAAGCAACCGTTTGGGGTCAAACGGCATCTTGCTCGTGAGCAGTTCGTATAGCATCACCCCCAGGCTGTAGATGTCGCTGCGCGTATCAATGTCCACCCCGGCCATCTCCGCCTGCTCGGGACTCATATAGGCCGGCGTGCCGACAAATTGCTCCAGAGCCGTGTAGAGGGTCTTGTCGGTCAACTGCTGGCCCGCGGTGGCTTTGGCAATGCCAAAATCTATCACTTTGGGCACCGGCATTCCGTCCTGCAACGCGACCAGGATATTCGAGGGCTTGATGTCCCGGTGGATAATGCCTTTCTGGTGGGCATGTTGAATCGCGCGGCAGACCTGGACAAATAGGTCGAGCCGCGCGTGGGTTGGGAGATTCTGCCGGTCGCAGTAGGTGGTGATCGGCTCGCCCGAAACGAACTCCATCACGAAGTAAGGCCGGCCAGCGTCCGTGGGGCCCGCATCCAGCACCTTGGCGATGTTGGGGTGGTCCATGAGCGCGAGGGCCTGGCGCTCGGCTTCGAAGCGGGCGATGACCTGCCGGGTGTCCATGCCCAGCTTGATGA
>JBAXTC010001043.1:0-2296 GCA_037130375.1 Verrucomicrobiota bacterium
ATTGGTCGTGACCGCGCTATAATAATAGGTCGTCCCAGGCAGCAGGCCGGTGACGGACAGGCTGACGGGCACCGGGTTCGTCCCGGTCAGGCCGCTTTGGGCGAGAACCAACGGCAACGACGCCGGAGTAATCTTCCGGATGCGATGGTTGTAAGTGTCGCCCACATAGACATCTCCACTGCCGTCCACCACGACACCGTAGGGTCCCTCGAACTGCGCTGCCGCCCCCGGGCCGTCGGCAAAACCGTATGTGCCCGAACCCGCCAGGGTCGTGACCACCCCGTCCGGAGTCACCTTGCGGATCCGGTTGTTGCTCACATCTGCCACATAAATGTTGCCGGCAGCATCCACCGCCAGACCGCGCGGAGAATTGAACTGCGCCGCCGCGCCGGTGCCGTCCGCGAAGCCCGCCACACCGCTGCCTGCCAGCGTGCTGACCACGCCGGCCGGGGTGATTTTGACCAGGGTCTGGCTGCCGGTGGCAGCCACATAGACGTTTGTGGAGCTGTCCACGGCCACGCCGCGCGGGTTGCTGAAGCTGTCTTTGCCTGCCAAGGTGCTTACCCCGGTGGCCACGCCTGCAACCACCGTGATCTTGCGGATGCAGTTGTTCAATTTGTCGGCCACATAGACATTGCCGGCGGCGTCCACGGTCAGGAATTGGGGCGTGGAAAATTGCGCCGTGTCCGGGGCACCGTCCTGGTAGCCGATGGTGCCGGAGCCGGCCAGGGTGGTCACCTGCCAAACGGTCCCGTCCCAGGCGACCTTGCGGATGCGATTGTTCGATTCGTCGCTAACATACACGTTGCCGGCGGCATCCACGGTGACGCCGTAGGGGCTGGAAAAGAGCGCGGTGGCGCCGGGGCCGTTGGCGTAGCCCGATCCACCTGCGCCGGCCACCGTGGAAACCACGCCGGCGGGGGTGATGCGACGGATGCGGTTGTTGCTCAGATCCGCCACATAAATGTTGCCGTCGGCATCCAGCGCCACGCCCTGCGGATAGTAAAACTGCGCCGCCACGCCCGTGCCGTCGGCAAAGCCGCCGGTGCCGGAACCGGCGAACGTGCTGACCACCACGCCCTCGTTGGTGCTCGTGCCAACCTGGAAAAACGCATCGGCGTAGCCGCCAGGGTTGTTGGTGGAGTTGAGCGTCGCGCCAGTGCTGAGGATGGCCGTGGCCGCCAGGGTGGTGGCCGTGGGCACTTCCGGCAGGCGCGTGACCGCCACCGTGTAGTTCCGCACCGTAACCCCATCCTGGGCGGTGACGACGACGGTGATGGTGTTCGGTCCCGCCGCCAGGCTGACTGGCCCGGAGGCCGTGCCAGAGGTGACCGGGGTGCCATTGACAGAAACCGTCATATTGGCCTGCGCCACCGTCGGCGTAACCGTGATGCTCGTCGTCTCGTTGGGAACCGAGGCGGTATAGCTCACCGTGTTGGCGGCAAAGGCCGGGGCCAACGTGCCATCGCTCAAGGCCAGGCCGGAAAGGCTGGCGTTGGTGCTGAGGGTGGTGAAGGTCAGAAAGCTGCCGTAAACCGTGCCAACCACGTTGGACGCGACTGCGGCATAGTAATAGGTCGTCCCAGGGAGCAGACCGGTGACGCTCAGGCTGGCAGGCACCTCGGTCGTCCCGGTCAGGCCGCTTCGGGCCAGCACCAACGGCAGCGGACCCGGGCTGATCTTCCGGATGCGGTTGTTACCATAGTCCGCGACATACAGATAGCCAGCGGCGTCCACCGCCACGCTGGATGGGTTCTTAAACATTGCCGATGTGGCCGGGCCGTCGGCGAAATCCCAGGCGCCGGAACCGGCCAGGGTCGTGACCACACCCGCCGAGCTCACTTTGCGGATGCGGTTGTTGCCCCTGTCAGCGACATAAACATTGCCGCTGGCATCCACCGCCACACTTGCCGGACCGTCGAACCTGGCCGCCGCCCCGGTGCCATCGGCAAAACTAGCCGTGTTGGTTCCCGCCAGCGTCGTGACCTCGCCCGCAGCAGTTATTTTGCGGATGCAGTTGTTCCCATAGTCCGCCACATAAACATTGCCGCTGGCATCCACCGCCACACCCCTGGGAGACGCGAACCGAGCCGCCTCTCCGTTGCCGTCCGTAAAGCCGCTGGCGGCTGAACCCGCCAGCGTGGTGACATCCCCCGCAGCAGTTATTTTGCGGATGCAGTTGTTCCCTCGGTCCGCCACATAAACCGTGCCGTCGGCATCCACCGCCACCCCCATCGGTGTGCTGAACTGTGCCGCCCCGCCGTTGCCGTTAACAAGCCCATCGGCGCGCGAACCT
>JBAXTC010001044.1:0-2290 GCA_037130375.1 Verrucomicrobiota bacterium
TGCGCCGACTGCCGTCGGCGGCTACGATTTTGCAGGTTCTTGAATCCGCCCTGTGTACGACGAAATGGGCGGCGATACCGCTGGCGCAGTGAGAAAAAGCGTTTACCTTACTCCCGAAGGGGCAACCAAATGGGAAGGTTGGGAACCATTTGCGCCTTACGAAACAGAATATGAGCATAAACGGACTAAAACTGCGAATCCAGCGGATGCGGCATTCCATGGCGGAACCGACCCACTCGAATTAAAGCTTTTTGTTGAAGCGGTAAGAAATAAAGCGCAAACCCCAATCGATGTTTATGATTCGGTGGCGATGTGTGTGACCGGGCCTTTGTCTGACAAATCCATCGTTGCGGGCAGTAAACCAATTAAGGTCCCTGATTTCACAAGGAATAAATGGAAAACCAGAAAACCGACATTTGGAATCTAATAGGGTACTTTGATGGTCGGAGCATCAATGGTTATTGGTTAGTTTTGAGCGGAGAAAAGCCTGCGATAATTGCTGGTTGGAGAGGATGGATTTCAGGAAGTTCGTAACAGAAGAAGGAAGCCAGGTTCATTGAGAGGTATTAAAGATGACATCGCGTGATCGAGTTCTCACCGCCCTGGCCCACCAAGCCACTGACCGCGTACCCCGTCTGCTCTACGAAGAGGCGATCGGTTACACCCCGTCCATCGAGCGTCTGCTCCGCGAACGTTGTGCCCCGCAGACCCCGCGCGATTACTTCGACATGGACATTAACAGCGTAACATTCAACCCAACCGCACTGCCCCGCGACCGCTTCGCCGAATGGCTCGGCAAGGATGCTGCCGCCGCGCTGGCCAGCGGCGCAGTGGATGAATGGGGCGTGTGGTGGAAAGCTGGTGGGTTTCACCACTTCGCGCATATCGAATCACCACTGCACGGGACGCAGGATTCGAAGCGCATCTATGAGTATCCGTGGCCCGATCTCGACCAAGCCTATCGCTTCGACCAACTCCGTCAGCGGGTGGAGGCCATCCACGCCCAAGGCCGTGCGGTGGCCGCCTACGCCGGCTCGGTCCTCGAGCAAGCGTGGTATATCCGCGGCTTGGAGGACTTGATGATGGACATGCTCACCGCCCCGGAAATCGCCAATTTTCTCTTCGAGCGAACCGCCGCGTTTCAACAGCACGCCGCCGAGCAGTTCGCGCGGGCTGACGTCGATATCATCATCACCGGCGACGATGTGGCTGGCCAGCACGGCCTGCTCATAAGCCGCGCCACATGGCTTAAGTTCCTTCAACCGCACCTCGTCGCCACGGTGCGGGCGGTGAAACGCGCCAATCCGGCGTCCTACGTGTTTTATCACACGGACGGCAACGTGGCGTCACTCATTCCCGACCTGATTGAAACCGGCATTGACATCCTGAATCCCATCCAGCCCGAGTGCATGGATCCGGCGGCCATCAAGCGGCTGTATGGCGACAGGCTTTCTTTTTGGGGCACGGTGAGCGTGCAACAGACCATGCCGTTTGGCACGCCCGACGAAGTGCGGGCGGAAGTTCGCGCCCGGATCCGGGATGTGGGCAGGGGTGGCGGTCTGATTCTCGCGCCCGCGCATGTGCTGGGGCCGGAGACGCCGTGGGAAAATATTCAGGCCTTCTTTGAAGCGGCGGATTCAACTCCGTTGCCGGGGCATTAACCTCTTACCGGCTGCAGATTGGAAGCATGCTAAAGCAAGTCTGAAGCGCGGCGAAAGAATAATTATGAAGAATCGTTTCAACATCGGTTGCCAGACGCTCGTCGCCGCGATTGCCTTGGCGGCGGGGAGCGCTCAGTCCGCCACAACCACGCTCCAAATCACAGACACCACTCCTCGCCGCGTCGAGGTCAGCGCGGAGAATCGCGTCCTCCTGCATTCGCCATCGGAGGGACTGTGGTCCGTGGCGACCAATTGGGAGGATGGCTGGCCATCCGGCTGGATCCACGCCAGCCCTGAGCAGGTCGAGCGCGCGGGGGATTGTATCGTTCCAATCGGCAAACACCATGACCTGGGCTGTGAATCGACTGGCGTCTTGCATCCACTCCTCTGGCTTCCCCCACCAAAACACGCGCTTGGCGACAGGCAAAAGCGCCGGTTGGAGATTGTCAGGTATGGCGGCCCCCCGGTCGGAGGCAACAACACCATCTGGCAATTGGAGTTTCATGCGATAATAGGTTTACTTGTTTCGAGCGTTTCGTGCAATCCAATTGGCCAATTGGCTGCGTGAACCCAAGGCGGATTCAAGAAATCGTAGCCGCCGACGGGAGTCGGCGCTGATCTCAGTAATT
>JBAXTC010001045.1:0-2287 GCA_037130375.1 Verrucomicrobiota bacterium
ATCCGTAGGAGCGGCATGTTTATAGGAATCGCAACCAACAACGGTCTCCGCAAGCTCCGTCAGGAGCGGCATGGAACCATTCGTCTGCTCTCCAATCCGACATGCCGCTCCTGACGGAGCTATCCCTCATCCAACGGCTTGAAGATGTAGCGTTCATCGTGTGGCACTTCATACTTCTTGAGAAACGCTAGGTACTCTTGCCGAAAGGTCTTGCGCGCATGGTGTTGTAACTGGTCCCGGATGTAGTCAATCACCCCCTTCAGTTGCGAGTGAGAATACGAAAAGGCGCCGAAGCCCTCCTGCCAGGAAAACCGTCCCACTACCCACCGTTGCTCGTTGATGTGGTTGGTTGATCCCGTTTTGATGTCGCCGACCAAATTTGAGAGAGCGATATTCGGCTTCAAACCAATTAAGACATGCGTGTGGTCCGGCATGCAGTGGATGGCGATGAGCTTCTGACCCTGCCCGGTGACGATGCCGGTCATATACTTCTGAAGTTCCTCTTTACGTTCCGAGCAAATCAGATTTTGCCGTCCTTGCACGGCGAACACGATTTGAATGTAGATCTGGGTGTAAGTGTTGGCCATAGCGCAGGCAGAATCCCAGAAGACGACCCACCGCGCAAGCTCCGTCAGGAGCGGCATGGAACCATTCATCTGCTCTCCCATCCGACATGCCGCTCCTGACGGAGCTTGGTTCTCGGGGGGGGCCTCAGCTATAAACGTGCCGCTCCGAAGATCAAGGAAATGTGCGCCGACAAATATTGGATTCTTGAATCCACCATGCCCTCGCGCTGGTTAATCACCGCCAATTGGTTCGGCCCTGGTCCAGTACAACAAAACAAAAAAGCCGGAATTTAATTCCGGCCTCTTTGACACACGTTACACCGAGAACAAAATGAAATTGTTCCGACGTGATTAAGATACCAGAACGTCTGTCCCTTGCATGTCACCAGTTATGGGGACACCAGAGAACCCGCGTTATTCCTGAAACCAAGCGGTTTCAGGCTCGGCGTTTGTCAGGATTACTGCGCTGCCGGCCAGCATTTTTGAATGGCTCGAAGGCCGCGTTGTCTGTGATGCTGATTAACTGACGAAATTTACAATCATGAACGACCTCGATAAGGAAATCGCCGAACTCAAACAATTCATCATTGACCTCAAGGCGGACCGTTCGGCGACGAAGCAGAAGGAGCAGCGCGAAGCGTGGACCAAGTATGTCTCGCTCAGCGTGGTGATTATCGCTGTCCTGGCGGCCATCGCAACGCAGTGGGGCGGCAAATACGGCAGCCGCACCCAACTGAGTCAAGCCCAGGCGTCTGACCAATGGTCGTTTTACCAGGCCAAATCGATCAAACAACAGCTCGCCGAGACCACCCTGGGCCAGTTGATTCGGAGCGGGAACACCAATGACACCGAATCCGCCAGCGCCATAATGAAACTGAGTGTCCACCTGGCGCGCTACGACAAAGAAAAGGCCGAAATCAAGGCCATCGCCGAAGGTCTGGAAAAAACACGTGACGACGCCAGCCGGCGCAGCGGCAGAATGGGCCTGGCCATCTCCTACTTCACCGTAGCGATTGCCACGGCCTCAATCTGCCTGGTCACGAAGCGAAAGCCGCTATGGTTCCTCGCATTGATTTTGGCCGCAGTCGCCATCATGCAAATGCTCCTGGCCTGGACGATTTAGTTGCTCACCGCCATTGCCTGGCGCAGCCGTTGCCATATCTCCGAGCCGCCCTATGGCGTAACACCCAAAGCGGGCTTTTCGAACTTCACGCCCTTGCGGACAGCGTGATCCACCATTTCCGCAACATAGCGGCGGCGTTCCGCGAGCGGCAGAAAATTGACGCGCGCCATCTCTTCGCCAAAGGCGCGAACGTGGAAGTCGTATTCCACCCGCTTGAGATGCCTTAGCACCGCCGGCGTGAGCCAAGCAGGTCGTGGCTTTGCTGCCTTCATTCTGACAAACCTATAAAGCATCCCCGCACGTCCGGCAACCACTTTAGTGCTCCGGGCGAGACAAAGCGGGCCGCTTGGTCTCGGGCTTGGGCGATCAGCCGATCTAGCCCGTGCTGGCGCAGCGGGTTAACCGGCAGCAGACGCTCGGCATGTTCGACACGGACCAAATGTTGGGTGTGAAGCGCCGGGTCATGGGAACGGCGGTCGCGTTTGACGGCCAACATGTAGGGACGCACCGCGCGCTCATACACGCGGATGCGCAGCCGATCGAGCTGGTGATGGCGCACGCAATCCCGCGGCGGCGGGCGCGAACGACGAGACCCTCG
>JBAXTC010001046.1:0-2282 GCA_037130375.1 Verrucomicrobiota bacterium
GCCGGCGGCAGCTGGGCATACCATCCAAGGAAGCGGCTTAAGAGCGTCATGGTTTGTCTCCCGTTCCCTGGCCCGAGCTCTTCGGCGGGGTGCCGAAGTACCAGGCCACGGGCGTCAGCAGGGCCATACCCCCCAACAACCCGATCAGGCCTCCGGTCGTGAAGGCCCGGGTTATCAGGAAAAATACCAACAAGACCACAGACACGGCCAGGCAGGCCCCGCCCGCCACCATGAGCCAGCGCAGAACACGCCGGCGCGACCGGCCATGCTGTGCGCGGCGGTCCTCTGCCAGGGTCGCAGTAGCCACAAGGGCAAAGCTCACATCGACCAGTTCGTCGTCAGTGGTTGGATCGCCGGCGGCAATCTCGCGCGGGCGCCCTGCCGAGATATCGACACCCACCGCGGCGAACCGGCGACTGAGCCGGCGCAGGCTGACCGGCTCATCACGCAGGCGCACGGGACTCGGTCGGGACGTCATAGTTTCCGGACTCTAGTTCCCGCCTGCCGGGCCTGTCCGGGAAACCGGATCTCTGTTCGTGTCCAGGACACCGGTTCTATGATCGGAGCATGACGCGGACTATCGAACACGGCAAGCGGACCGGCTACGCCTCACTGGGCGCCGGCGGGCTGAGCCAGGAATCCTTCCCGATGCGGCTGTTCCTTAAGGGCAATGCCAAACACTGGAACCCCTCTGATATCGACTTCAGCCAGGACGCGAAGGATTTCGCGGCCATGACCGCGGGGAACGGGATATCGCCCGCCAGCAGGTCGCAGAACCCCGCCAGGGTACCGACTGACATCTTGAAATCCTTGAGGTGAATGCGGCGAATGCGCTTCCCGAGTATCTCAATCCAGTGCGGCGGCCATTGCTGGTGATTGAGCACATTCCCGACATCGAAGTAAACGCCAACGTGCGGATTGGCGAAGGCATCAATGAACTGGGCAAACTCGACCGGGGAATAAAACAGCCCGTTCCAGACATTCTCCACTGCCAGATCCACCCCGACCCGGGCCGCCACCGCGCCCAGTTCCGCCACGGCATCATGCGCCCAGGCCATCGCCTGGTCATAGCGCACCGGTTTATAGGCGGAGTCCCAAGGAATGATCACGGCACCGGGCACGAACAGCATTGCCTTGCAGCCGAGCCAGGCGGCCCGCTGTAGTGCCGCCGCATGCAGGTCAATCGCCTTCCGGCGGATCGCGGCATCGGGATGCGTCGGCGAACAGCCCCAGCTCATGCCGCTGGCCAACGTCTCCAGTACCAGCCCGTGCTGGTGCGCGGCGGCGCGGTAAGTTTTGCAGGTCGCCTCATCGGTGGCCGGGGTCAGCACACCCGTCTCCGCCATGCACAGCTCCAGCCCCTGGAACCCGGCCTGCTTGGCCGCCGCCAGGGCCGTCTCTACCGGGCAGGTGCCCTCTAGTCCGCCGTTCATGCTCCAATAACTAATGCTCTTGATCATGACGTGCCTCCGGTTGCTCTATTACCGTACGAGTAAAGGTTGTTGCCAGATGCGCATGAGGTTCAACGGTCTCACACGAAGGCACGAAGGATTGCCGGTCGTTCACCGGCGATCCTAGACAGAACCTTACTTCCGTCACTATACTCAAAACTTTTCGTGAAGCCAGGTGGAACCAATGTAACCGGTCAGTGAGTGGGGGGTAAGCTGGCAACGCGAACCGCAGATTGGGGACGTTGCTGCACCTTGCGTTCGGGAACCAGAGTTACGCCACTTCCATGCGGCGGCGGGCCATTTCGGTCTCGTACGCGATCATGATGTCCTGGTATTGAATATACCCCAGCAAGGTGCCCGGCGCGGTCTGGGAAACCACCGGAAGGCGGCTGTAGCCAGAACCTTCAAACTTGCGCAGGAGCGAGGCCAGCGGTTCCTCCGGCGTGCAGGTAAACAGCGAGCTCATCATATCACGGACCACAAACCGGTTCGGCTGGACATCGCTGAAGTAAATCGGACGGGTATTGCCCATGGTAAGCATGCCGATGGGCCGGCCGACCCGATCCACCACCACCAGGGGAAACATCACCTCCTGATTGGCCAGCAACTGCCGCAAATCACCGCCGGTGGTCGTCTCGCAGACCGTGGGCATGACGGTGCGATGGTAATAGGCATCCACCACCACCTCGGCCAGCAGGTCACCGGACAGCATGCGTCGGTACGCCGGAGACTTGAAGCGGTTTTCCACCTGGTTTTCGTACATGTGATTGCCACGCCCCAGCAGCATGGCGATGACGCAAATGATCAGTAACGGTGCCAGCAGGGTATAGG
>JBAXTC010001047.1:0-2271 GCA_037130375.1 Verrucomicrobiota bacterium
CGCTGATCGCAGAAACATAAACCACCGCCGCGGCATTGATTTCCTTGAGGGCGGAGCGGCTTAATCTTTTATCACCGCTGGCGAGCCAGAGCACGGCGCAAGTGTCCAGAATCATCGCGCCATCTCCGGCCATTCATCGGTGGCAAGCGCTTCGACCGGATCGTAGCCGAGTTTGATTTTGCCAAGCACGGGATGCACTTTAATCCGGCTGGCCCGCTGGTGCGGCACAAGGTCGGCGACCGGTTCGCCGTTGCGGCAGATGACAAAAGATTCACTGGAATCCTCCACCGTGGCGAGTAAGCTGGAGAAATTGGTCTTGGCCTCGTGAACATTTACAGTTTTCATTGCAGCTACGTTAGTCCTGTTAGTCCAAGTTGTCAACGATCTCGCTGGGCGCGCTTTGCCTTCGAGAAGTTCCCGCAGGCCCGCCCCACGCTCACCGCGCAGATGAAAAGCGTGGGCGAAGTGATGGCCACTGGCCGCCCACGGGGAATTGGAGTCTGTGGCGCAACTCAGATGAGCGCCGCAATGGCCTGGCGCGAGGAGCCGACCGGGGGCCGAGAGCACGGCAGAGGCCAGAAGAGTTTGACGCGGTGTTTCACTCGTGATAAACACATTGATGCCTGATATGCTCCAACTTGAGAAAAACTGGCCGGGCGTCCCGGAGCCGAGTAGTGTGCAGAACTGCGGTCGGAGATCGTTTCAAATCCTGGCATTCACCTTGATCGAGCTGTTGGTTGTGATTGCCATCATCGCGATTCTTGCCAGTCTCCTGTTGCCGGCTTTGTCCCTCGCCAAGGATAAGGGCCAGGCGACAGCCTGCGTCAACAACGTGCGCCAATTGATTTTGGCGGCCACCATGTATGAGGATGATCACAAGGTGCTGCCCATCGGCTGGGATCCTGCTTTCTCGAGCATTTGGTATCGAACCCTCCAGCCGTATCTGGGGAGGAAGGGCACGCAGATCGCGACCAACAAGGTTTTCTTATGTCCGTCGTCTTCGCGCGGGGGCTTCTGGGGGTTTCTCACCTACGCCCAAAACTGCCAGATCAACTCGGATACCAGCAAACCGCTGATTGGTATGCGGCAGGTGCCGCGGCCTGCGCAAACACTCATGTTCGCCGAGACCGATGGGTGGGATGCGTGTGCTTACCCGGATACGGATGTCAGCGCAAATGTCTGCTACCGCCACAGCGGCGGCAACGAATACAGCACCGTTTTCAATTATTACAATGTCAAGAAAGCCAAACGAGGCCGGGCCAACGCCGCTTTCCTCGATTCCCATGTTGAATCGCTGCGAAATGCGACCACCAATATCTTCAATGTGACCAAGTAAGCCGCAGCCACCCGGCTGGCATGGGAATCACCGTGACCTACTATTTCTTTCTTGTGCTGGCGCTGGCAGTCGCGGGAGCGGGCTGCCTGGTGCGTCGGCGCTCGTTCTTGTGGGGCCAGCGCATGATCATCGCTGGCTGCCTCGGTTGTGTCGGATGCGTGGCCTGGCAAATCCGTCAGAACCTGTTCTCCTCTTCGGCCAAGGGACCTGACCGTGGCCAAGCCGTGGTGGGCTATTTCCTGGCCAACCAGGTTCTGGGCGAAGCCGGGAACCAGCAAGGGGCCGTGGTGCTCTTCTTCCCGCCGGATAACGTCCTGGATGCCGAGACCGTCGGAACCTATGCGGGCACTTTCAGCCGTGTGCTTCGGGGTTTCCCTGGCCTCAAAGTGCAGGTGCTCACGCTGGCAGCTCCGGCCAAGGCCGCTAAAGCCGGACTTATTCCGCTCGCGGCAGTTCAACGAGCGACCTCGAATGCCCCACCGGCGGTGGCTTACGTCTCCTTCGCCGGCGTGCCTGCAGACATCGAAAATTTCCTGCCGACCGCCGGGCCGCGCGGTCCTGGGTTCTTCGTCTTTGATCCCTGGAGAACCACTAATTGGCTGGGCGCGCTTAGAAAAGGCCAGGTCCGGAGCGTAATTGTTCCGCGGCCAGGCATTCATCCTGATCCAGACTCCGAAATCTCCGGGGAACCTCACGAGGTCTTCAACCGACTCTACCTGATGGCCACGCCGGCAACAGCCGACAAAATCGCCGCCGAATTAGGCTCGAAGTAGAGCGCTGGCGGTGCCACAAGATCAAGTCTCAGCGAGCTTGTTGATGGCAGAAACTCCGTCGAGCAGCGACTGAATTGACTGACGGGGATTTACGATCAAGTCGCGATGGTCCTGGAACTTTCTTCTTCTTCCCTTGAATCGACCCTCCGTTCGGGTAGTGTC
>JBAXTC010001048.1:0-2267 GCA_037130375.1 Verrucomicrobiota bacterium
CATTATGTTAATCCATTCTAAGCCATTCCCGTCAGATTGCAAATATGTCATTAAAGAAGCCGCTCAAAGTGGCCTGGCGTGGGTTGGGGCACTTCAAGGCTAAAGTACACCTTACAGAGAAGACAGAAAGATTAGAGACAGAAAAATGGGAGGGAGTAGGTACTGGACGCGTATTTTACCCGAAGACAACGGCGAGTTATCGGTCGGCAAGCTGGGATCGAGGATCGGGGCAAGCAATCTTTGGTTTGTTTTCGGTCGGCCCAGTTCAGTCTTCCACCGGCACCACCAGGTTTTCCATAATGTAATCTTTGCGCTCGGGGGTGTTCTTGCCCATGTAGAAGCCGAGGATGCCGGCGGCGTCCTGCTTGGGGGCGTATTCCACCTTGCTCAGACGCATCTCTTTGCCGATGAATTGTTTGAACTCCGACGGGTTGATTTCGCCCAGGCCCTTGAAGCGGGTGATCTCACAACTCTTGCCCAATTTGCTCACGGCCGCGTCGCGTTCGGCTTCGGAATAGCAGTAAATTGTCTGCTCTTTGTTGCGCGCGCGGAAGAGCGGTGTTTCGAGGACGAACAAATGGTCGTCATGCACGAGTTGATCGAAGAAGCGGAAGAAATAGGTGATGAGCAGATTACGGATGTGGAGGCCGTCCACATCCGCGTCGGTGGCGAGAATGACCTTGTCGTAGCGGAGGCCTTCGAGGTTGTCCTCGATGTCGAGGCTGCGCATGAGGTTGTACAGTTCGTCGTTCTTATAGACGACGTCGCGTTTGAGGTCCCAGACATTGAGTGGCTTGCCTTTGAGCACGAAGATGGCCTGCGTATTGACGTCCCGGCAACTGACGATCGAGCCGGCAGCGGATTGGCCCTCGGTAATGAACACCATTGTGCCCTTGCCCTTGCCTTTGGCTTGGTTGAAGTGGTCCTTGCAATCCTTGAGCTGAGGAATCCTGATGGTGATGGCTTTGGCCCGCTCCCGCGCCAGTTTTTTGACTTCCTGGAGCTCCTTGCGAAGCTGGCGGGTGTCCTGCACTTTGGCGACAATCTTTTCGGCGATTTCCTTGTTGCGATTGAAGAATTGCAGCATTTCCTCGCGGACGCGATTGACCAGATCGGTGCGGATTTCGGTGTTGCCGAGCTTGTTCTTGGTTTGGGACTCGAAGACCGGGTCTTTGAGGCGAATTGAGACCGCCCCGACCATGCTTTCGCGCACGTCGTCGCCTTCGAACTTCTCGTGGCCGTACTCGTTGACGGCTTTGAGCAGCCCTTCGCGGAAAGCGCTGAGGTGCGTGCCGCCGTCCGAGGTGTATTGGCCGTTTACGAAGGAATAGAACGTCTCGCCGTAGCGGCTGTTGCTATGCGTGAAACAGAACTCGAGGGTCTTCTCAGAATAATGGAGCGGAGGGTAGATGGGTTCGCTGCCGTCCGCCTGCAAATCTTCCATCACCAAATCGAAGAGGCCATTGCGCGACTGGAACGTCTTGCCGTTATAGATCAGCTTCAGGCCCGAGTTCAGGTAGCTGTAATGCCGCAGCCGTCGTTCGATATGGTCAGGCCGGAAGTCGATGACCGAAAAGATTTCCGGGTCGGGTTCGAAGCGGATCAGGGTGCCGTTGGGCTCGTCTGCGGCGGCCCCCTTTTTTTCGTTCTTGATTTTGCCGTGTTTGAAGGCCGCCTCAGCGAACTCACCCTCGCGAAAGCTGCGGACGAGGAATTCCTTCGAGAGGGCGTTGACGGCTTTGGTGCCGACGCCGTTCAAGCCGACGCTGAACTGGAAGACGTCGTCGTTGTATTTGGCGCCGGTGTTGATCTTGGAGACGCAATCGACGAGTTTGCCCAGAGGAATGCCGCGCCCGAAATCGCGCACCGTCACCGCTTTGTCCTGGATGGCAATTTGGACTTCCTTGCCGTGGCCCATGATGAATTCGTCGATGGCGTTGTCGATGACCTCTTTGAGCAGGATATAACAGCCGTCATCGTAGTGGGAGCCATCCCCGATGCGGCCGATGTACATGCCGGTGCGCAGCCGGATGTGTTCGAGGGAGGAGAGCGTCTTGATCTTGCTCTCGTCGTAAATGTGTTTTTTGTTATCGGCCATATTTCAACCCCATGAATATTGAAAGGATCGAGCAGCTTGCCAACAAGAAACGTGTTCACTCGCAGATTTGCCAGGGTGGTTTCAAGAAATCGTAGCCGCCGACGGCAGTCGGCGCTAACCGGATGAAGCATCGGCGATTGGAGTGTGTCACGGTGGACTCCCATCCCGT
>JBAXTC010001049.1:0-2262 GCA_037130375.1 Verrucomicrobiota bacterium
ACCCGATATTCCGAGAAGCCCAATTTGTAGTGAGGACAGGATGGCGGGAAAGTTCTGCATAAAGCCAGGGGCAAGGAGTTAAGGGGTTTGGTGACCAGAGCGTGACCCGCCAGTCCGGTTCTGAGAGAGGGGCGGCCGTGCAAACGGCCGTCCTTACTCGACGGCTAAATGATGGCACGGCACAAGAGCAAGAGGAGAGGTAAGCGAAGTAACGCTATGAAGACCGAGCGTAAACCAACAAGCGGGCCGATGGGAGGGAGCGCGGACATTTTTGTCCGCCTGTTCCGACACACGTTCGCACGACTGCGCACGGTGGCGGACAGAAATGTCCAATGCCACTAGGAATTCGCATTGTGTTTGGCGAGTTTTTTCTGCGCAGCAGCTCTGGAACCTACAAGTTTGGCGACATCTTTTTGGAAGGCTCGAATGGCGCGCGGTTCAGACGGGCGCGGTTTGCGACGTTTGGGCAAACGGGCCTTGGCGATCCGGCCCAGTAGCCGCTTCCAGGACGCCAGGGTTCGGCCCCGCAGTGCGGTGCGAATGCACCAACCCAACAGCAATTGGCGAGCTTGGCTAAAGGACAGAAGTCGCACGGGCACTTGCGCCAAGGCGGCCGCGGCGGCCATCATCCAGCGGATGAGGTTGTAAGCGATCAGTCCGGCCAGCCATTCCTTGCGGGCCATCTCGGCGGATTGGCACCCCAGAAAGCCAAGTTCCATTTGGGTTTTGATATAACGGAAGCACAATTCGATGTGCCAACGCTGAGCGTAGAGCTTGGCCAACTCCTGGGCGGGGCACTGAACTGGATCGCGCAGCGTCGTAAACAGGTAGAGGGTCAAAGGGCGAAAGCCGGGACGTTGCACGCGGACGACCACCAGGCGTCCCGGGACTGGGAGGGGGGTCACGCCCTCGGAACACTGATCATGGCGCGTAGGCGACCAACTGAGCAGCGCGTCGAGTCCCGGGGCCAGTTTGAGACCGGCCGAGCGGGCGAGTTTGGCGGCCCGGGACTTGGTTAGCCGAAACAGCCCTTGGGCTTGGGCGACTACCGTGGCGCGGGCTACCGAATACACACCGAAATTACGGTCTCCGACCAATAGCCATTGGTCCCAGGAGCGCTTGAGCAGCAAGGCGCTCAGGGCCTGCTCACTGTCCTTGATGGAGCCCATCGCGCTGTCCACGACGACGCCGGTTGCACTATCGAGTATCCCCAGGACGCGCGCCAGACACCAGTAAGGCGTTTTCTTGCAATTGCCGGGCCGATGTGGAGGGAAGTGCTTGGGAATGTCGCCCAAGGGCCGCAAGCGGCAGGTCGAACCGTCAATCAGGCCCACCTGCAACCCGAACCATTTGGGTACCTGGATAGAAGCAGTGGTTTGGGTGGCCGTGTGCCGGAGGGCTTGGTGCAGGAGTTCCAGCGGTAAGCGTTGACGGGCATCGCTGTAGGAGGTGGTGGCTTCGGAGGTCAATTGCTGGGACAAGGGAGCTTTGCCGCGGGGCCTCAGGCGGTCAGCGCCGCCCTCGCGGGCATCTTCGACGACATTGCTAAGGGTGTGATTGTCGCTGAACCGCTGGAACAGAAGGTACCAGAGCGTGATGAGGGGCGTAAAAGCCCGTTGATAAAAGGGCAGTTCCGAAGGATCCAGCCAGGAGGCCTTCAGGAGCTTGGCAAAGTGGCGCTGGAGTTGGCGGGCGGAGAAGCGGGAGCGCAACAACTCGGTTGGTTGGGTCTGCTGAGGGGCGGGGCGGGACTTTGGCTTGGAGGGAGAGTTGCGAGATTTGGATTTAGGGTTTGCCATATATGCATGTACTATGCTATACATACATACTATGCACGATCCACTCCTGTCAACGCAACAGTGGCGAAATCAAATTGCCTCCCTCTGGCCAGCCATCAAAGGCTCCCTGGCCAAGGTCTATAAACCCTGCATCCGCAAAAACTGCCCAGCCTGCCAGCGGGGCGACAAGCACCCGGCTTGGATCTTATCCCTGAGTTCACGAGGACGACGCAAAACCATGTACGTGCCTCAGGCCATGGTCTTGCCCCTCAGAAAAGCCATCCGAAATGGCCGCCGGATCCAATACTTGCTCTATCGGACAGGCCCGGAACTGCTGAAAGGATACAGGAAAACCGTCAGAAAACCGTAAGCAGACGCCCTCAAATCCTAGTGGCATTGGACAACAATGTCCGCGCTCCAATTACCCAAGGTGGTGGTTTTGGAAAGATCCAAAGGACAAAGGACTTCGCCCGGTAACCCGCAA
>JBAXTC010000105.1:0-15114 GCA_037130375.1 Verrucomicrobiota bacterium
CACACATGACCGTCTCACCGTCGCTGTAGGCGCGGTAGCGATTCGTGTGCGTCTTGAATGGAGTCGAGGATAGCGAAACTGCATAGCCCAGTTTGAAAGACTTGACCCCTGGTCCGGCAGCCATCCGGACTGTCGCGCGCTCTTTCGGCGCGAGGCGGATAACGTTGGGCGAGAGTTCCGCGCTCGCATTCGGTTCAAACACCAGCATCAAATAACACTTGTCGGCATTCACCACATCAAATCTGTGGGTGCGGGATGCAGCCGTGAAGTTCTCAATCTTGTTGCTTCGCAACTGGCGGAACAATGGGCGAGAGGTGTCCTGAGCGCTGCATGCGGCAGTCAGCAATATTCCTCCGGCTATTGCTGCGGCCAGCCGCTGTGCCACCTGCATGGGGTTATTCCTGTTCTGCATGTGCGCTGCCCGTGATTTCGATGATGCGGTCGGCCCGCTCTTCGATCATGCGCTTGATGACCCGCGGCATGTTGGCGTCGTGGCGCTGCTTGAACTCATGCATGAATCCGCTCGCGTTTAGCGGAGTGAATCGAACCATGCCTTGGCCCCGAGCAGGCTGGGCTGGCTGCAGCCCAGATGGTTGGTGTTGGGAACCGGATCGAACAATTGGACCTGAGTTGCCCCCAGCGACTGAAAAGCAGCCAGAGCGACTTCAGAATTGGCAATGATCACATCCCGATCCGCTGCGCAATGGTAAAGCCGCATCGGCGCGCGAGGCCGCCAGTAATACACGTCATTGTCCTCCAACGCCAGGCGTAGCGGATGCCGCGGCTCCGATCTGAACGCGGCGAGGTATTGCGGCTTGAGGATTTGCACGGGATCGGAAGGCATCGCGGCGTTGATCTGACCGCTGGGCGTATTGCCATTCAGTAAAGGCGGCAGCGTGCTGTCATAAGGCGGCGCCAGGAGACTCGCGAGGCTGGGGGCCAGTTGATACACATCGCGATAGGCAGCCAGCAAATAGAGAAAATAGTATGGGTTCGGTTGCGCGGCGCCGGAAAGAATGTTGGTGGCAGTGACGCCCGACAAATCGTACGCGCCGGCCAGCGGCGCGCACGCAGTCACGGCAAACTCGTTCGTATGGCAGGCCTCGAGTTCACGCAAAAGAGCCATCGTAGCATGACCGCCCTGCGAATAGCCGGTCAGGAAAAGCTGGTTGGTCAGCACGATGCCATTGCCCGCGCAAAAACTCCTG
Source organism: Verrucomicrobiota bacterium (assembly GCA_037130375.1). Taxonomy (GTDB): domain Bacteria; phylum Verrucomicrobiota; class Verrucomicrobiia; order Limisphaerales; family UBA8199; genus JAPLUA01. Next base: position 1,209 of record JBAXTC010000105.1, read on the forward strand.
GCCGCGCGCAGCATATCGATACAGGCGGTCGCTTCAGAGCGCGCGTGATGATAAGGATGCAGCCCAGGCGAATCCCCCAAACCAAGATAATCCGGCGTGACCGCGGCATAGCCGGTAGTGGCAAAAGCTGCCCCCACACTTACCTCGCTCGACAAGAGGTTCATTGATGACGGGGCCGCGTTGGTTTGGGTGACGGTTCCGTGCTGGTAGCTCACGAGCGGAAGTGGCTGCGCAACGTTCACGGGCAGCAGCAAAGCGCCGGAGGCTATGGTCCGCGCGCCCAAAGGCGTCACGGTTTCATAATCGAGCTTGTAAAGCCGCACATCGTATTGGGGCGTGATCGCCACCCCCGCGAAATAAAAAAGCACTGATAGATACCCCGCGGTGGCCGTCGAGACCAGGTTGCTGGAAAGCAGTTTCCCGCGTTCGGCGGGTGGAACTGCGACAACCCGATAAAACCTGCCAGGGTTCGTGCTCGACGAATCCGTCCATTGATTGCTGGCAATCGGAAAGAGAGCCGGCAAGGCTGGAACACGCCAAAGACCATCCTGCAGCGTGTCCTGGAATTGCACGGTATAGACGCTGCCAGTTGTGGTTGCCTGCCAATCGAGCGCCCAACCGTTGGTCGTCGCATCGAGGGCTGTGATTCGGATGGAGTTGGTGGTTTGCGCGCAAAGCAACCCGTGGGTTGCCAGCAGCGCGATCGTTACAAAAGCAAATAGCAGCGTTCTTGGCCTGGTCATAGCGCCCGCAACCTAAACCCGGTTGCGAGTCTGCACAACCGGCTTTTGCTTTTCCCTCCGAACCCAGACCAAACCATCAACATTTGGAGGTTGATACCGTAAGGCATGGATTACCCGCCGCCCTCGTTCACAGGGCCGGCCAGTTTGGATGAGTTGACCAGTAAAGCGTCTTGAGCTTGTCCACCTTGACCTTCTTCCCCGAACCGTCGAGGAAGGTCAGGTTGATTGCCTGGTTGTGGCGGTTGATACAAAAGTTGGCAACGCCGCCACCTCCGCCTTTGTAGCGGTCCACCGGGATTCCGTCCGAGGGCGATGGCCAGGCGTCCATCCACATCGCGTCGCCGATAAGCGGCGTCTCGCTAGGCTTGGGAACACTGTCGATGGGGCCAAAATAGTAGGCGCCAACCTGCGATTCCATCGGCTTGTCCGAATACACCCATGAATTGAGCGCGAAAGCGCCGAAGGAGCCTGCGCTGAGGCCGAAGTAGCTCGAGAGCGGCCCCCAGTATCCATCCGCCGTTCCGTAATAATCCATCCCGTTGAGCGTGTAGCCACGCCGGTTGGCGGCTGGACAAATCCGCAAGGGGGCGTTGGTGCTCTGCCTCGAGCCGGCATAGACGATCAACCGGTCGATCCACAGCCCCAGGGTCGCATCGTAGTTGATGCTGCGGCCACGGTGATCGCTCGCATACATTTGATTCGCCAGGTTGAACTGCCGGAGGTTGTTAAGGCAACCGATGGCGATGGCCTTCTGCTTGGCTTTGGAGAGCGCAGGCAGGAGCATGGCCGCCAAAATCGCAATAATGGCAATGACCACCAGCAGCTCAATCAAAGTGAATGCTGTGGGACGCGACCAACCGCGCTTTCCAAGTTTCATGACAACCAAATCCATCTGGCTGTGATATGGCCCATACCCCGTGTTTGGTCAACGCCCATTTCAGAGCAGCCCTCAGCGTTGGGCTGGCGCATTGGCGGGGAACGCCGGTTTCTTAGCTGTAATGCGGACCACCCGGGCCGAACCAAATGGCACCGAAAAAAGCGCTAGTCGAGACGGCAACTGATGGGTATGTTGGCCCGGAATTGACTGCTTATAGACTGGGCAGAACTGAAAAAACCGCAAATGCTATGAGGACAATTATTAGACAAACGAGGTTGTCGAAATGATACGAGTTGGCGTGGTCGGGCTTGGGTTTATGGGCAAAACCCATTTTAACTGTTACAAGTCGATCCATGACGTTCAGGTCGCCGCGGTGTGCGATGTTGATGAGAAGAAGCTGAAGGACCCAAGCGGAATGGCGGGCAATCTCGCTGGCGCGGAAAAGCCTTTGGATTTTTCGGGCGTCGAACTTTATACGAATTATGATGAGATGCTGGCCAAGGCGAAGCTGGACGCGGTGTCGATAACGCTTCCCACCTATATGCACGCCGAGCATGCGATCAAGGCCCTGAAAAAGGGCCTGAATGTGATGTGCGAAAAGCCCATGGCGCTCGATGTGGCGCAGTGCAAGCGGATGATATCGGCGATGCATAAGAGCGGCAAGATATTGCAGATAGGCCACTGCATCCGGTTCTGGCCCGAGTACGTCAAGGCCAAAGAAGTGATTGATTCGGGCGAATATGGGAAGGTGAAAGCGGCGTCGTTCAGGCGGCTGAGTTCGTCGCCGGCGTGGAGTTGGAACAACTGGATGCTGGCGGGCAACAAGAGCGGAGGGGCGCTGATGGATTTGCACATTCATGATACTGACTATGTTCAGTATGTGTTCGGATTGCCCAAGTCCGTGTGGACGCGCGGGGTATTCGGGCCAAGCGGCAAACTTGACCACATCACGACCCATTATTTGTATGGGACCAATGATATGGTGATAACGGCGGAAGGCGGGTGCATAATGGCGCCGAGCTTCGGATTTGAGATGAGCTTTAATATTATTCTTGAACGCGCGACAATCGCGTATGACTGCACGAGGCATGTCCCGTTCAGGATTTGTCTCGGGAAAGGAGAGCCTCTCGTCCCCGACATCGACAAGCGTTCGGGCCATGCGCTCGAGCTGATTCATTTCATAAAGAGGCTCAAAGGCGAACCGGTTGCCGAGGTGCTGACACCCGAGGATTCGCTTCACTCGATAAAACTTATTCTGGCGGAGGAACGATCCGCAATAACAGGAAAGGAAATTAAGATAAAATGATTAAATGCAACAATTGGCCAATAGGGGTGTGCGTGTGGTCCCTGGACAACGATCTCGACAAAATCGGGCGATTGCGCCAGGAGACAAACCTGACGCATATCAACCTGGGGCTTTGGCCGGCTATAGACGGCAAAGATGAAAACTTCCTGGCAAGGGTGAAGAAGGAACAGTGGGACATCAACGCAACGGTCATTAATTTCCCGCAGGAAGATTACTCGACGCTGGATTCGATAAAGGCGACCGGCGGAATCGTCATGGACAAGTATTGGGACGTGAACAGCCAAAGAGTTTTCAAGGCGCTGGACATAACCGCCGAGATGGGAGTGAAGTACCTGCTGTTCCATTTCGGATTCTTCGACCATACCGATGCCAAGGCGGCTCAGGGTTTTAAAGATAAGGTTAAGAGGCTGGCGGATGCGGCGGCGAAAAAACACATTGCCCTGCTGATGGAGACAGGGCAGGAGACGGCAGACGATTTGAAGCTGCTGCTGGAAGAATTGAAGCATCCGGCCCTATTCGTCAACCTGGACCCGGGTAACATGATTCTCTACAACAAGGGCAACCCTGTGGAAGCGGTTAAGACTTTGCAGCCGTGGATAAGACAGGTTCATGCGAAAGACGCGTTACGCACGAAAGTGGCTGGCACCTGGGGTCAGGAAATGCCCTGGGGCGATGGCGAAGTCGGGACGGACGCATTTCTGAAGGCGTTGAAGCAAGAGGGCTTCGAGGGCGTCCTGGCCATCGAAAGAGAAGCTGGCGGCAACAAATACGAGGATATCAAACTTGGCGTGGGCAGGCTGAGCCATTGGAACGCTTAGCCGCGGGCATCAAGCATCGGTCAAGGCTTCTCGCGACCGGCTCGATTGTTTACAGATGGTCAAACCTCCTCTTCCCTCCGCTGTTTGCCTTTGAAAGCGGTGTAGAGGGTGGGCAAGACCACCAACGTCAGGAGGGTATTACTGACGACACCACCGATAACGACGGTGGCGAGCGGGCGTTGGACCTCGCCGCCGACGCCCACGTTCACGGCCATCGGGATGAAGCCGACCGCGGCGACCATGGCGCCCATGAGGACCGGCCGCAGCCGCACCGTGCAGCCTTCCTGGACCGCCTCAAGCAGGGGTGCGCCGGCCTTAAGCTTTTGCTTGATGAACTCCACCAGAACCAGACCGTTCAAAATGGCGATGCCGCTGAGGGCAACGAAGCCGACGGCAGCGCTGACGGTGAAAGGCATCCCGCGCAGCCAAAGCGCCAGGACGCCGCCCACCGCGCCCAAAGGTATGCCTGTGGCCACAATGAACACGTCGCGCATGGCGCCAAGACTGAAGTAGAGCAACACGAAGATCAAGCCGAGGGCCATCGGCACGACGAACATCAAACGCTGGTTGGCGCGCTGCATGTTCTCAAACTGGCCGCCCCACTCGACGGTGTAGCCTTCGGGCAGTTTGACTTGCTCGGTGATTTTCTTCTGCGCTTCGGCCACGAAACTCCCGACGTCCCGCCCGCGCACGTTGCATTGCACGGTGATGCGGCGCTTGCCCCATTCGCGGTTGATGGTGGCCGGACCTTCGGTTTCCAAAACCTGCGCCACGCGGTTCAGGGGCAGGACGGAGCCGGTCGCGGTGGGAATGAGCGTGGTGGCCAGCGCGTCGGGGTCCGTGCGCTGGCGGTCGGGCAGCCGCACGACCAGTGGGAAACGACGCTGGCCTTCACGGATTTCTCCGACGCGTTTGGTGCCCACTGATTCGACAACGTTGAGAATGTTGCGCGTGGGCACGCCGTAGCGCGCAATAGCTTCCTGGTCCACTTTGATCTGCAACACGGGCTGGCCGGTGAGTTGTTCACCCGTGATTTCGCCGCGTCCGGGAATGGTGCCGAGGACTTTCTGCATCTCGTCCGAGATCTCGCGCAACTTGTCCAAATCGTCGCCGTAGATTTTGATGCCGATGTCCGAGCGAATCCCAGCCACCAACTCGTTGAGGCGCATTTCAATCGGCTGGCTGAAGGCCACTCTCAGACCCGGAATTTTTACGAAGAGCTTGCGCATCTCTTCCACCAGTTCAGACTGGGTGTGGGCCTTCCGCCATTGGCTGCGGGGTTTGAGCGCAAGAAAGAAATCCGAAAGCTCGATGCCCATCGGGTCGGTCGCCACCTCGGCGCTACCGAGGCGGGTCCAGATGTTGGCAATCTCGTTCGGGAACTCCGCCAACAGGAGCTTTTCGATTCTGTCGTTGACCGCCACGGCTTCCTCAACGGAGACGCCGGCGACCCGCACGGTGGTGCCGACGATAGCGCCCTCGCCCAATTTGGGAAGGAATTCACCGCCCATGCGGGAGGCCAGAAGGAGTGTGCCTGCAAGCAGCGCGATGGCGCCGAAGATTATAGTCTTGCGAAAGCGCATAGCCGCCGCCAGCACGGGGCAGTAGAGACGGCGAGCCAGGCGCGCCAACAACGGCTCGGTTTCCTTGACCGGCTTGGTCAAAAACAGGCTGGCCAGCACGGGCATCAGAGTTAGGGAAAGAATGAGCGACCCGAGGAGAGCGAAGATCATGGTGAGCGCCATGGGCCGGAAGAGTTTGCCTTCAATCCCTTCGAGCCCGAGGATGGGCAGGAAAACCACCAGGACAATGGCCACGCCGAACGCGACGGGCCGGACCACTTCCAGGGAGGCGCTGGTCATCGTCTCGCGCCGTTCTTCCTCGCTAAGGTTGCGGCCCAATTGACGCTGGCGGGCGGCTAGACAGCGAATGGCGTTTTCCACCATTACTACCGCTCCGTCCACCAAAAGGCCAAAGTCAATCGCGCCCAGGCTGAGCAGACTGGCGGCAATGCCGGCGCGCAGCATCAAGGCCACGGCCACGAGCATCGAAAGCGGGATGGCCGCTGACATGATGAGGCCGGCTCGGAAATTGCCGAGGAAGGCAAACAAAACCCCGACCACCAGCAGCGCGCCCACCAGCAGGTTTTCTTCAACGGTGCGGATGACGTTGTCCACCAGTTCGGTTCGGTCATACAAAACCTGCACGATGATGTCCTTGGGCAGGAAGGTTTGCACCTCGGCGAGTTTCTTCTTCAAGTCGCGCGTCACGACATGGCTGTTCTCACCCATCAGCATAAAACCCAGACCGAGAACAATCTCGCCCTTGCCGGCCCCGGTCACCGCGCCGCGCCGAATTTCGTGGTCCACCTGGACGGTGGCGACGTCAGCGACTCGCACCGGGACGCCGTCGTGCGCGGCGATGACGATGTTGCCGATTTCCTCAATGTTGGTGGCTAACCCGAGGCCCTGAACGAGGAGCGATTCCCCATTGCGGACCACCTGGCCGCCGCCGACGTTTTGGTTGTTGGCTTCCAGCGCCTCGAAAAGTTGCTCCAGGGTGAGACCGTATTTGACCAACCGGTCTGGCTCGATCACAACGTGGTACTGTTTCTCGAACCCACCCCAACTGTTGATTTCAGCCACCCCAGGGACTTTGCGCAACTGCGGCTTGATGACCCAGTCCTGTATTTCCCGAAGATCGGTGAGCGTGCGCTTGGGATTGTCCGAGCGGACGACGTAGTGGAATATCTCGCCCAAGCCGGTGGCGATGGGTCCAAGCTGGGGCCGTTCCAGCCCGGCGGGCAATTCAACCGTTTGCAAACGCTCGCTGATGAGCTGGCGCGCGCGGTAGATGCTGGTGGCATCGTCGAAGGTGGCGACGACCTGCGAGAGACCAAATTTGGAGATGGAACGGACATTCTTGAGCCCCGGAAGCCCGCTCACCGCCAGTTCGACGGGGATGGTGACCTGCTGCTCGGCCTCCTGGGGGCTGAGGGCGGGCACGCTGGTGTTGATTTGGACCTGCACCGGCGTGGTGTCCGGGAAGGCGTCGATTGGCAGGAGGCTCAACGAGCGCCCGCCGACGGCGATGAGAACCGCCGCCAGCACACAAACCAACAGGCGGTTTTTCAGCGAAGTTTTGATCAGCCAATTCAACATAGCGTCCTTTTAGTCTGCGCAGCCTGCGCCCATGCGCGAGCTGAGCCATTGGGACTTGAGGGCGAAGCCGTGTCTCACCACCACAACTTCCTGCGGCTTCAAACCAGCGAGCACCTCGAGCTGGCCGTCGAACTTGACACCGATGGATACGGCGCGGGCCTCGAACAAATCATCGGTCAGCTTGACGAAGATGAAGGGTTTGCCCTCGAGGGCGTAAATGGCCGAAGAGGGCACAAGCACGGCTCCTTCGGCGCTGCGGACAACGATGCGGGCGCGGGCGAACATCCTGGCTTTGAGCAGCCCGTCCGGGTTGGGCACTTCAGCCCGGGCGCGGGCCATGCGGGTCCGCTCGTCCACTTCGGCGCCAATCCAGGTCAGCTTGCCAGTAAACGTCTGGCCGGGGAGCGACTCCACTTTCAGCTCCACAGTTTGACCGACTTTCACGCGCGCCAAAGCCGATTCCGGAATATTGAGCATCGCCCACATCACCGAGCGGTCGGCCAGGGTGAACAACGGTTTGCCCGCTTCCACCAGTGCGCCACGCACAGCACTCCGTTCGACGATCTCGCCCGCAAACGGGGCGCGCACCTCCATGAGAACCTGTTCGTGCGGCTTGCCGCCGAGTGTATCAATCTGCTCTTCGGTGAATCCGAGGGTGCGAAGCTGCTGACAGGCCCCGCGATGATCGGCTTCGGCCTGCTGCAAGTCCTTCTCCGAACTCACGCGGTCGGCGCGCAGCTTGCGCTCGCGATCGAGGGTCTGGTGGCTCAGCACCGCTTTGGCCACGGCTTCCGCTATCGAGGCCGACCAGATCTTCGCCACCGCCTGCTTCTCCTCGACCTTGCTGCCCAAATCCACGGGAACTTCCTGAATGATGCCGCCGACCGGCGCGGCAATTTGCGCGAGCTTGTTCTGATTGAACGCAAGCTCGGCATAGCACTCGATCCCCTCGGGAATGGATCCGACGGCCGCAGCAGCCGTTTCCACGCCAACCAGGTTCGCGGAGTCCGCTGCGGGCAAACGCACCTTGGAACCCTCACCGGGCTTTAACTTGGCGGCCCGTTCGGGATGGCAGATGCCGCATTCGTCCTCCGGCAAGCCGTGCTCCTCGCACATCTTCTTTCCCGACGCAGGCTTGGCGGCGGCAAGTCCTGTCTTGCCGCCGCTCTCGACCGCGCCCTCGGATGCCGCGTCGGCTTCCTGTCGTTTCGAGCATCCCAGCGCCAGCGCCAAAATGGCGGCTACCGAGAGGGCGGTGAATCTGTCATTGAATAATCTCTTCATACTTCGTGTGGCTAAGGCTTGGTTTTGGACTGGGTGGCGGGGGCGGAATTGAGTTCACCGGGGCTTCGGGCCAGCAAGGCTTCGAGTTCGGCCTGGGCAATGTTCAGTTCAAGCAGCTTTTGCTGGTAGGTCAGCCGCACTTCGGCGGTGGTGCGCTGGATATCGAGCAAGTCAATGAAGCCGAACTTGCCTTGCTCAAAGCCCGTTTGAACCAGCCGCAGTGCCTCATTGGCTTTGGGTAGAATCCGCTCGCGATAATTGGCAACCTGATCGGCGGCGGTGCGAAGCCGCTGGCTCGCCGTAGCCCAATCCCGCAACAACCGTTGTTCGACCCTCGCCAACTCGGCATCGGCAACCGAAACGTTGGCCTCAGCTTCCTGCTTCCTGCCCTTGGCGCTGTCGATAATGGGGAGCGGCACCGAGAAACCAAGCTGGATGATGGATTGATCTGTCTCGCCCATCCGACCGCCGGCCAAACCAACTTTTACGTCGGGATACGGCTCCAATTTGGCGCGGCGCAGTTCCAACCCGGCACGGTCGCGGCTCGTGCGGGCCGTGACCACGGCGGGATGGGTGGCGAGCCAGCGCTCCGGCCCTTGCTCCAGGAGACCCGGCGTGAGCGCTTCGGCCAGCGCGCCGTAAATCGGGGCCTGGGCCAACTCGGGCCGCCCGAGGAGCATCGCCAGAGTTTGCCGGGCGCTCACCAACTCGCGCTGGAAACTTGAAAGCTCTGTTCTGGCCTGTTCCAACGGAATCTCTGCGCGCAACTGCTCCTGGTCGGCAGCGGCGCCAGCCGCAACGCGCTTGCGCGCGGTCGAAGCCGACGATTCCGCCACGATCACCAACTCGCCCTCCACTGCCACCAGCCGTTCAGCGGCGAGGACTTGAAAAAAAGCGGCCTTCACATCGCGAACCAGTTCGAGACGGCGAAGATTCAGCTCGGCTTCCGTCAGACGCACCCCGGACGCGCCGATTTGGCGGTCGAGCTTCTTCTTGCCCGGAAAGGGAAACGTCTGCGCCAAACCAATGGTTTGTTTGGCATCCGAGAATCCGCGCCCGCCACTGACAGGCCAATCCTCGGCACTCATTTCGAGCTCCGGATTAGACCAGAGCCTGGCCTGATAGGCGCGTCCGGCAGCGGCGCCAATTCGTGCGGTGCTGGCGCGCAACTCGGGGTTGTTGGCCAGCGCCAACTCGATGGCATCTTTCAGAGTCAGGCCCCCGTTGGCAGGCGGGTCAACCGCCGGAGCGGCCAATGCCAAACGGCTTGCACATGCCGCTCCAAACAACAGCGGCAGCCACCAACGGCTTTCCAAACGAGAGTCTAGCTTCATAGTCAATGGACAAATGGACAATCACGATCAACGGCGCAAACAATGGACCACAATGGACACGGTAAAGAGCGCGGGGTTAGGTCACACCGCGAGAGAGGAACGATCCCGGACGGGACTGCTTAGGAAAGAAGGGAAGGTGCGCGGGGCGCAGGCGCCGTGCGGAAAGTGAATTGCCAGGCTGTGCATAGCTCCGGCGGAGCAGAGGTAAAAAGGCCGAGAGTGTCTCTGGGCGCCAGTGGAATCTCGCAGATCGCAACCCGGCCCAAGGGAAGCAACGCCAAAGCAACAACAGGAACAATCTGTTGATGATTTGGGGCTTGGAAACTGCCAGTCTCGACAGCACAACAGTAATCGCCCCCGCAGTGGCCGGGACCGTTTACAGGAGCCTGGCCCTCAGACGCGCAGCGGATGAACTGGAAACCAAGGACGGTTTCCAGCTTGCAATGCGACATGAGTGGCATCCAGGCGAGTGCCAACAGCAGTGCCAACATTGTCTTCAGAGATCGCATCCCCGATATATCGCATGAAGCCCGCCAATGTTCAACCAAATCTTTCACAACCATTCGGAGACTGGTCGCGTGGAGCGGAGGCGCGAGCATGATTGGTCCAATGGCTTCCAATGATGGGGTCTTCACCCCAGACTCTCGGCATCTGGCATTCGCCTCATCGCCATACCCACGTCAACAACGGCGCAAACGCAAGGCTCGGCAAATAATTCGCCAGTTCGATTTTCTTCAACCCCAAAATCACGAGCGCGACGCAAAACACCAGCAACCCACCCACGGCGTTCACCGAATCCACCAGCCCATGCGCTTCCAGAAACGGTTTGAGATACTCCGCGCACACCAGGGTGATCGTGCCCTGGACCGCCAGCACCGGCAGCGCCGCAATCATCACCCCCCAGCCGAACACCTTGACAAAGCCCATCGTGGCCAGACCGTCCATGACCGCCTTCACCCCCAGCGGATAGAAATATCCTGACACGCCGTCCTGAATCGACCCCAGAATCCCCAACGGCGCGGCGCAAAGAAGCGCGGCGCACGTCTTGAAACCGTTGCTCAGCCGTCGCGGGTCTTCGGGAGTGGCAGCCACGATGTGTTCTCGCGCGGTCTGGCCCAGCCGGTTCGACATTCTCTGAAGACCCAGCAGCCGTCCCGTCACTTTCCCGAGCATCATGGCCAGCACCGCAACAAGAAGCTGCTTCAGGATGCGCGGAAACGACCAATCCAAACTGAGGCACGTCAGCCGCAGCCCATAAAAGACGGTGAAAACCCCCATCGCGACCCTGCAGAAGGATTCAGTTGCCGGGGACAGCGGCTTGCGCCGCGCCAGCCCCACGACTCCGCCCATCAGAATTCCAATCACGTTCAGAGCTGTGCCTGGACCAATCATAGGCCCACATCATAAGGCCAGCGTCGCGCGTTCAAAGTTCAAAGTTCAACTGGCACTTCTGATGGAAGAATTGCTGCAAAAGATACTTCTGGCATATATTTCCAGATCAGTTAACATTCCGCCCGCTGGTTAACTCAGAAACCGCTCATCAAGCGTAAAATGAAAGCTTAGAATCATGAAATCGAAGAAGTATCTCTCACAAATATCCATCGTAACAGGACTGGCGCTTGCGCTGGCCCTGACAACGTCTGCTCCATCGGCCCGAGCCAATGTTTATGCGTCGAATATAAAAGTTAACGGCGTTCTGACTGGCTCGGCCACGGTTGGCCAGGGCAGTGGCGCCACCATCACATATATTCTTAACGAACCCGCTTCTTCGGGTGTCACCATTAAGATTCTCTCGGGCGCCACGTTGGTTCGCAGCATTACCATCCTGGGCGGGATCGCCGGCACGACCCGGGGCCTAAACACCGTTGTTTGGGACGGCAAGAATAACGGCAACGCGAACGTGGCGCCCGGCAATTATACCGTTAGCGTCAGCGCCAGCAGCAGTGGCTATCTCGTTTGGACGCAAATCCTCACCAACACCAACACGAAGGTCTATTGGTCCTCGGGGATTGCGGTGGATACCACCACCAACAGCGCCTACTACGGGCGCGTCATGGTTGCGAACGGCGTTACCACCGCTCTCAACGTCGCGCCGCATCCGGTGGGCATTGTGAAGTTCAACGCCGACGGCAGTGAGGCCGACGAAGGGCAAAGCGACGCCGGCAACCCCTTCGTCACTGACTCCTGGCTCGGCGACTCTTGCCGCAGCCTCAAATACGGCACCGACGACCGCGTTTACTACGATGATTGGACCGGTTCGGGCAGGATCATCGCCTGCGATATGATTATGTCCAGCAACCAGGTGGTTCTTGATTCGGCCAACTTCTTCGGCACCGCCAGCGGTGGCAACTGGGCTGACATTGACGTTACGGATCTCGGAACCACCAATGCCATGGCTTGGTTTGCGGACGGGGGCTATCCGAGCGTTGGTGTCTGGTGCTGGCCTTTGACCAACAACGGAGTGGCCGATCCGACGTTCGCAGGGATAAATGTCCTCGCCTCGGGCGGTGCTGCGATCCCCTTGCGGTCAGGCTATGGGATGATGATTGACACAGCCGGCGACATTTTCCTGGGAGAGGTTCGGTCTAACCCGACCGATACGTCCGTGAAGCTGACTTGCATTACCAACTGGCAATCGGCTTCGTCGCTTCCGATAGTCAGTGCAAACATTGGCTGGCAGGATGGCGCGGAGAGCGACAGTGTGTTCCGCAGCGTGGAGGCTGTTGCCATTGATTCTCGATCGAATCCCAAATACGTGTCCGCCGCCTTCAGCGCCTCCAGCGGCGGTCTGATAGTCGTCAACGCTGCGGACGGCACGGTCGTAACGAATATTAACCAGAACTTGGCCGTTTATTACATCGGCACCTGCTTCGACAACGTCGGCAACGTCTATGCAGGAAACGCCAACGCCGCCACTCCTTGGGAGGTCTTCTCACCTCCCGGCGCCAACCAGGCGACCACACCCGCCGTGGCGACCATACAGGTCACCGTGCCGCTGGCGATCAGCAACATCGCGGTTTCCGGTGGAACAGCGACGATTAAATTCGCCGGCAATCCCAGCGACCCGGCTTCGGCTTTCAAACTGTTCAGTTCGGGCACGGTCAACGGCACGTATTCTCTTGCCACCGACGCAGTGATTACCGGCAGTGCTGGCTCATATACGGCGACCGTGGCCGCCAGCAGCGCCGCCCAGTTCTATCGTATCGAGCGTCCGTAAGTTCCTGCGTTTCTCATCGGAGCCGCCCGCGAGAGATCGCGGGCGGCTTTTTTTCAGGGTGCCGGACAACTGCTGTGGTCGCGAGCCCAGAGCCAGTCCGGGTTAGTGCCCGTGACGCCGGCGGGGTGATGGACGACAACCCCCTGCTGGGCTGGAATCTGAAGCACTGGAGTGGTCCATCTCTTGAGCACGGCGTGCCCGTCGGCGAAGGAGAAGCCGCCGGATCTGCCGTGCAGCGAACCAGGCACATCCGGGAAATCGGGGGAACCCAGGCCCATCTCGAGATAGCCGTCGTTGATGCTCCCCGGGTGTTCCTCTCCAAAAATAAGAGCGTCAGCGGGGATGGGGACAACCATGTCGCTCATTTTTGCATACTGCTTCCAGCCGGTGTTGTAACTGATGAGCGCATAGATGCTGCCCATCTGGCTATTCATCGAGTAACTCCGCAGGCGCTGCCCATTCGAGGAGGGCACCTTATCGCCGGGGCAGCGAAAAACCCCGATCTGGTTGCCCATATACGGGGACATGAGCGTGTTGGTTCGGTAATCGTTTATGTTGGTATTGCCCAATGCCCAGCCCCAGTTCTGCTGGTTGGCACCCACCCAGGTCTTCCATTTAGTGTATCCGGGCGAGTTCGGGACCATGACATCGTTGTAGTCATTTAGGTACATCGCCCAGCCAAGCTGCAATTGCTTTAGATTATTGACGCACCCAATCGCCTCCGCCTTGGCCTTGGCCCTCGCCAACGCGGGCAACAACAAGGCTGCCAGGATGGCGATGATGGCAATAACAACAAGCAATTCGATCAGCGTGAAGGCTCTTCTCGGACCGGAATGCCGCTTTGACGGCAATTGTGAGGGAATAGAATAGATCGGCTTCATAAAACAGTCCAGCGTCTCTGCAGACGGTATCCTATGTCAGACTGGGGGCATGATCAAGCAAATCCCTGACGGATTGAAGGGGGCCCAGGGTGGTTTCAAGAAATCGTAGCCGCCGACGGCAGTCGGCGCACTTTTCCTCGATTATCGGAGTGTAGGAGCGGCATGTTTATAGCTGAGGCCCCCCCCCCCGAGAACCAAGCTCCGTTAAGAGCGGCATGTCGGATTGGGAGCAGACGAATGGTTCCATGCCGCTCCTACGGAGCTTGCGGAGACCGTTGTTGGTTG